>JAPPBX010000098.1 GCA_026702755.1 Candidatus Poribacteria bacterium
TATGAGTAAAGGTATAAAGAGTTTCATTTTTAAATCTCCTTGTCGTTTTTAGAATGGAATTAGTGTTTTGGTGTGTCATGCGACACGAAAAATAGCCCGCGACGAGACGCTCCGTGTGAGACGGAGGCGGCGCGGGCGCGAAGCATCGCGAACAACGATAACTGCTGATACCGTATTCTGAAGAATAATACTTTATATTTGTAAAGTGGGGGGGGGGGGGCAGCCTAACTGCTTGTTAGTAGTCTCTACAGATGACGCGACGGGGCAACACGCACCTCTGTCTTGGGAGGGACTTGCTCCAGCCGAGGCGGAAATCGCTTTGTCGATGTTTGCCTTGATGTGTCCGTTTGGTATGATCGTCATCTTTGTGAAATTTTGCGTGGCCCGTTGTGTCAGAAGTTTGATACTTTCACATTTGTTAATGTATATGGTATCGCAAATTTCGGTATTAATCAAATTAAAAGTGCGATAAAGTCAATTATTATAAGGATTTATTCGAGTGTTGTATTAGGTCATATTTTTTGAAATAAATAACAAAATAATAATGACTTTATCTAACACTTTGCGATGGACGCGACTTTTCCCAAGACATCTCGAATACATATTTCATAGCAACTCCGAATGTGTGTTGCTTTATTGAATTGTGGCGGAACTCCGATTCACTTGCCAATTTCCCATATTCGTGCTATCCTCTTAGGCAACCCTCAAAAAAGGAGCAATTCCAATGTATCGTGTCGGTATCATCGGGTTAGGCAGTATCGCCTCCCGCTATTCAACACCAGATGACGCTGCCCCCTATTGTCACACGGGCGGCATCCGTTTTTGTGAAACGACTGAATTGGTGGCAGTTGCGGACATGTCTACTGAACGCCAAGAAGAATTCCAGCAAATTTGGGGACCCGCTTTTCCAGATAACTCCATAAACTATTACGAAACAGATACACAGATGCTTGAAAGCGAGGATTTAGACATCGTCGCTGTCTGTGTGCGCGGACCGCATCATTTCACGGTGATGCAGAACGTTTTAAAGGCGGACATCAAAGCCATCTTCCTTGAAAAACCGGCAGGATGTTCCCTTGAAGAAGTTGACACCATGACAGCGGGTGCTGACGCGAAAGGCATCCCTATCGTTGTCGACTACACACGGCATTGGGGACCACACCTCATCCGCCTCCAATCGCTCATCAAAGACGGACTCATCGGTGAGGTGCAAACCGTCATCGGCTACTGCGGCGGCGGTGTGCTCTCTTTCGCTATCCACACAACGGACATGATCTGTCAGTTCGCTGGCTATGATCCGGTTGCGGTGACTGGATTCGTTTCTGGCGGTGGGGATGTCCCAGAGCCTTACGAACCTGAACCCGCGATTGTCGGTTCAACGATTCAATTTGAAAGCGGTGCTATCGGTTTTCACGTTGGAAATCATGGTACGCGAGGTGGATTTTCCGTTGATGTTCTCGGCAGCGAAGGAAGCGTTCAGACAGGATTTTACAGTGGAGCGACTGTGCATAAAGGCGGTGAATTGATTGATAATGCGACCCTTGATCTCCCCGAAAATGCCAGTCCGTTCAAAGTCGCGTATAAACAGATTACGGACTACCTCGATGGTGGCCCCTTCCCTGATTGTGCACGGGACGAGTATACGGCTGTCAACGAAATTGGATTTGCTACGATCGAGAGCAGCTTAACTGGACAAACAATACAACTCCCGTGTCAGAACAGGAAACGACTCATCTTCGCGAACGGTTAATACGGAGTGTGCATGGCATCTGTATGGAAACTTGATCGTCTCTCTCGATTCTTTATGAAGTTTTACGGTGGTCGGCGGTATCAAACATCTCCTAACACACCGCTGCGCTTACCGTTGAATGAATGCAGCGTCGCTCTCATTACAACTGCTGGTTTTTTTCTTGATGGACAGAATCCTTTTGAGAAGGGAGATTGTTCGTATCGTGAGATTCCAAATTCCATTCCGACCCAAGCACTCATAAATGGACATAAAAGTGCGGCTTACGATGAACGCGGCATCGAAATTGATCCGAACCTTGCATTTCCACTTGATAGATTCAGAGAGTTGGAGACCGAAGGTCAAATCGGATCACTCAACGATAGACACTTCAGTTTTATGGGATCAATTACAAAACCGCAACGCCTCATTACGCAAACCGCCCCTGAAGTTGCACAGATGCTTAAAGCGGATGGTGTTAACGTTGCTTTCTTAACCCCTGTGTGACCGATGTGCAATCAGTCTGTAGGATTGATACAACGTGCTGTTGAAGAGGCGGGAATTTCCACAGTTTCGATTACGCTTGCTGAAGGTATGACTCAGAAGATAAAACCGCCGCGTGCGTTAGCCGTGCCATATCCATTTGGACATCCGCTCGGTGAACCGAACAACCCAGAGTTGCAACATGCGATTATCGCTGAAGCACTTGCGCTCTTAGCGGATGAGACACCACCCCCTATCCTTAAAAATAAAAAGTAGCAGGCACACGTCATGTATTGTAACCAATCTTTAAGGAGAAAATAGATGGATAAATTTAAAGTCGGTATTATCGGATGTGGTGGCATATTTCGTAGCCTCCACGCGCCATATTACCAAGAACCGACGCGCCGTGCGGACATCGTCGCCATCGCTGACATCAACGAAACATCTGCAAACGAACAAGCAGATCAATTCGGCGCAGATGTCTATACAGACTACCGTGCACTCCTCGATAGACAGGATATAGATGCAGTCGATGTCTGTGTCCATCCGCGCCCGCATCTCGAAATCACGCGTGCTGCCGCCGCTGCAGGCAAACACATCTTGATGGAGAAACCGATGTGTTGTAGCGTCGCAGAAGGCGAGGAAATGATTGCTGCCGCTGAAGAGGCGGGGGTCCTCCTGATGGTTGCTTACATGATGCGGTTCAGTCCGGGACATAAGAAGCTAAAATCGCTATTAGATGATGGCACGCTCGGCACACTACAGATGGCGTATTCCAATCAGGTCGGTTGGTTCTCACCGGAGCGGCATCCATGGCTCTTTGTGAAGGCAGAATCTGGCGGTATGTTGGTGGAGCAAGCGATTCACGAACTCGATATCTGGTTGTGGTTATACGGTCCTGCCTCTACTGTCTACGGGTTCACAAGCCATGTTCCGCTCGGCGGTACATATCCACCTGCCGAGGACGCTGTGGAGAACAATGCCGTGCTGACCGTGCATTTCAAGAGTGGCGGTGTCGGTATGATGATTAAGAGTTGGGCATCTGAGATTCGGAACAGCGGTAACGGTCTGGTCACCAGCAAAGGTTCCGCGACGTTGATTCACAATGGACTCCGTTGGAAAACCCACGATATGGCATCTGAGGAGGAATTCACTGCTCCTGTGCCAGATGATGGTACCTATCGCAATATGCCAGAAGAGCGGCGTGAACAGCGGTATTGGGGTGTCGCGGCGAAAGGGGCAAGTATCGACCATTGGCTGCAATGCATCGCTGGTGAAGCGGAGCCAACAACCCACGGATGCATCGGGAGAGACGGTATAGAGCTGGCAGAGGCGACGTATCGTTCCTCGCAGATCGGCGCACCGATTTCGTTGCCACTGTAGGAATGAAAAATTTTGACTTTTTTCCAGAAATTAGTATAATTTATTCAACTCGTATCCTGAATGTCCGTAGAGGCATTTTTCCTATGGATTTCGCCAGGAAGCAACTGAACGCCTTGTGAATTGTCCTAAGTAAACAAACCCTTAAAATTACTCTTGAAGGGATGTGGTTAAGGTTACAAGAGGAGAATTTTTAAAATACTACGATTCAGCAGTTTATTCGGCCAAGCTACGGGTTCCCAGATCGGGTCCCAACTTAGCTGTGATAAATACTGCGCGCATTAATGACGCTGTTTCTTATGGGCGGAACGTTTATGCTATTGCCCTGGATCTTTTAGTTGATAGGCGTGCCGCTAATATGGTGCAACATGAGGTGTTCTGTCGCACTATAGAGCAGACTTACAATTTTTCTGTCGCCGATGTGTGGCGTGGTAACTCGCGCTGGGAAGGTCTTCAAAACCTCACTATAGCTGCCGCAGTTGATATTCTGTGTTTACCTGAAGAAAATAACCCACTCTCGCGCCCATTGATTGGCGGTGCACAATTACTGGGTGAGGTGAACAGTAAATGGTGGGGGATGTTGGCACTGACCTTCCGACTCAGAGGTTTGCTCGAATTTCAGGTAGGGTGCCTCACTGTTTTAAAAAAGCCTCTCCAAGAGATAGCGGAATGCCTTTCTAAGCCAGAGACTGAAATTCAATTGCTGTATCGAACAACCATCACGGAAATAAAGAACGCTATTGACCAGTGGGCGCAAACCGAGATTTCAGCAGCAAACGAACGTTTCACTGAAGTCGAGGAAATCAAAAGACACTACGATTACGGGAGGACATTATGAGGATCGGTGTCGTTTACTCTGGGGAACAGATACAACCGTGGCTATTTCGTGCCTTGTATCCTGTTCAATTGCGTGTAAACTGCATCGCAAATTCCAGTGTCATTCCCGAAAACCGTGTTCGTGTTGAAGAGTTCGCATCATTCTTCGATTGTGATTTCTTTGAGAGCCCTGAAGAGATGTTCAATACAATGAAGCTGAAGTTAGATGGCGTTATCATTGTCTCAGACGAGATGGCAAGCGTGCCGCGTGCCCAACTCATTGAATCTGCACTTGCTGCGGGTATCAATGTCTTGGCTCCGCCCCCCCCTGGCTCTTTAGAAGAAGGACTCCACCTTGCTGCAGCATCAGAAAAATATAAACGGCTTGTTATGACAGGAACAAGGTTCATATTTGGTCGGTGTATTCAGGAAATCTTACGTATTGTCAGCGATTCCGGATTCGGAATTATTCAGGACATGCGGTTCTTGCTCGGAATCGGACGCGTGCCGTATTTAAACGACTTGTTGAAGTTCGGAGACTCACATTTCCAGATCGTTTTTGAGATAGTCCGCCGGCTCTTTGTAGAATATACGGTGCTGCCTGAAGAAGCGACCGTAATGGCTTCCAAAAATGGAGCACCGAACATCGCCTGCACTCTCAGATTTCCGCAGGGTGCACTTTGTACTTTCTGCCAGACCTCTAATCGTCAATGGGGAAACGACTCGTATCATAAAATTGAAATTACTGGCGGTGCCTCTTACATCTGGAGCGACCTGCGGACTTGGAAATGCTTCTCTACGGAGAATACTTTCAGGATGGGCGGCGGAGATGAAGAAATTTCGGCGAATATACAAGGCTCCTCCGGTCAACTTAACGAGTTCTGTTTAGCTATTGAAGGCAATCGTGAACCTTATGCGGGCACGCTCCGGAGTACTTTGCCCGCTCTATGGTTCCGAGAAAGATTACAAGACTGTATCGAACATGGACAGACGAGTCTAAAACTGAGTGAAATTCGTGCTAACTCAGATGCTGAGATTCAACGCCTGACATCTCAGCTCGATGTTGATCCACAGAATAGAGAATACCGACGTCAGAAGGCACTGCTCTTAGGTAAACGTGGTGATTTCTCCTTAGCACTTGCCGAGTACCACCAAATCCTGTGAATTCTCCCAACTATCGAACAAGCGAGAGACTTCTGGAACCAATGAACCAATGTTTATAACGGTGATTTTCATCAAAACGCAAGGAAAACAAAATGAGTGAGAAAACCGCGACTCAGATGCAGAACGTTACCAGGGATATTATCGGTGAATCAGCACAGATGCAAGAGGTCTTTCGATCCGTAAGTTTAGTCGCCCCTACAGAAGCAACTGTTCTCATTACGGGTGAAACAGGCGTTGGCAAAGAGATTATCGCGCAAGCCATTCATGACAATAGTCCCCGTAAAAATAATCCGTTCAAAGTAATCAACTGTGGAGCGTTTTCGCCAGAACTCATTCAAAGCGAACTCTTTGGACATGAAAAAGGGGCTTTTACCACTGCTATTCGGAAGCATCACGGTATATTTGAACAGGCAAACGGCGGCACCTTGTTCTTAGATGAAGTCAGCGAGATGTCGCCTGAAGTCCAAGTAAAATTTCTGCGTGTACTGGAGCAGCAAGAATTTTCACCGGTCGGTGCGGAAGACATCATTGAGGTGGATGTCCGAGTGGTCGCCGCAACAAACAGGAACCTTAAAACCGCAGTGAGTAGAAAAAGATTTAGGGAAGATCTCTATTATCGACTGAACCTTTTTCGTATTCAGATTCCACCGCTCCGTAACAGGCGTTCGGACATCGCGCCTTTGGCGCATGATTTTGTCTCCCAATTAAGCGAAGGTTACGATAAACTAATCACCGGTATAGCCCCGGAGGCGGTTAAATATCTTCAAAATATTAATTGGTACGGTAATGTGCGAGAGCTCAGAAATGTCATAGAAACCGCACTTATCTTTGCAGAAAGCGAAGAATTAAAAAAAGAGGATGTCGAAACAGCGATAGAAAACCTAAATGAACCTGACGAACACTCAGATACTCAATCGGAAGCGTTTAGAGATTCATTCTCTGGCGAAGTAGATCCTTCACAAGAAGCTAATGGGGACTCGCACATAACACCTGAAGATGTCAGGGGTAGATTATTGGAACTCGTCCAGACCGGAACAATCTCCGAGATAACCTCCTATATTAGCCTTATGCGGTATGAGGCAGAAATTCCGCATTACACCAAACGGGAAATTGCTGAACGACTCCAAATATCTGTGCCGACCTTGGATAAATATTGTGCATTGGCTGAGGAAAACACATAAAAAAGTCGATACCCTTCCCCGAAAACTTACCATCCGTTTTTCCCTCACTTGTCAATTTTTTAGAACCCTCTGAATTCACATATTCGTCAATCAATACGGTGCCCTAAGAACCCAATTTTTTCTGAATAGGGACCAACTTTGGCAAAACCAAAATTTTTTGTTTTCACAAAAAATTTGGCACGCATCACAAAGATTTTTGTGTCTTTACACGGCTTAGCGAAACGGGATCTCATTGGGTTTAGAATCAATACAATGTTAGAAACCCTGATTTTACAAGGTTGTATCATATCTGAACCTGTAGAACCTACGACGACACTCAGAAAATTGCGAGAGTTGGCACAGTTTTTGCAAATTATCCTTGCCAGTAGGATAAGGTAGGGAACCTCGCCAAACAAAATTCTGATCGCAGGAAAGGCGCGAAGAATATTGGCACCCCTTCAAAATTTGTTGGATGGCGACTTCGGTTCTCATAAAAATTGGGTTAAAATAAAAAAATTGTTGTAATTTATTTTTTTTTTGCTATACTACCTTTTGGCATCCGTAAAATCCAATATGGGTGGTTCGGCGAGTATGCAAGACCCCCGAACCGCGGCACTGCCAAGGGTAAGTTGTCAGTGCGTGTTTAATATATCATATATCCCGCTTGGTGTCTCTGATATTTTAAGCAGCGTCGTAATTTTTACGTGTCTTTTTTTTGAAGACTCAGGCATAATTACGAATGGACGTAGGAGACGGATTGACGGGGTAGTCCCTCTACCTCCCGTCTCCGCCCATCTGGCAATTGGGTACGCGTCTGAGACTACAACGTCCAAATACCCCAATTTTTCTGGTTCCCTGATGGTGAGCCCTATACTTTGCAGTCGCGCGCTGCGTAGCGGAAATCATCTTTTTTGTATTTCAGGACGGCAGCGTGTGTCGAGAACAAGTGCCTCGCCTTAATGAAGATTATAGTAAAGCCCGAAAATATGTAGACAATTGGTCAGCGAACCAACCTCTCACGGGTTCGGTGCCTGCCAGAAAAATCGGAAGATTGATAATTTACTATTTAATATTGATTAGTTAGATATAGACTTTTTGTGTTTTTATTTACTGGAATAAAAAGAAAAATAGGCTTATTATAATCAAACGCGCTGTTTGTAAATTCATAGGATATTCTTTGCAGTGTTTTATTTTTAAAAACAAAAGGAACACCCCATGGACTCAGATACCTCTCATATTTGGTGGCGAGGAGAGAATGTCACCGCGAAAGGAGTTTATGATGAAAACACTAAGTGTGCGTCGGAAAATCATTGTGTCAATTCTAACAATGATAGTTTTGATATATGGTGCGCAAGGAAATCTTAGCTACGGTCAAGCCACTGCCTCAACCGTTCAGATCCTGCCGGCCTCAGTTGCATCTCCTGCTGTCGGAGAAAAGTTAATACTATCGCTGAACATCGTGGGCGGAACATCGGTAGCAGGCTATGAGGCAGCCATAGAATTCGATACGAGTGCGCTGCGCCATGTGGAAAGTGAGATAGGTGATTATCTGCCAACAGGTGCGTTTTTTGTGCCACCAGTTGTTGCAGGCAATCTTGTAAAACTTGCTGCAACCTCCCTGGCGGGTGAAAGCAATGGGAGCGGGACGCTTGCGACGATCACCTTTGAGATCCGGGCAGTAAAAGCCTCAACGTTGACATTATCCAATGTGCTTCTCTCCGATAGCGAAGGCGTGACTTCGCGTCCGCAGGTTGAAGGCACACAGATTACGAAAGCAGAAGAATCCACGCCTACTTCAGAGACATCCGACTATATCCAAGGGCCCTGGCTATGGATGATTGCTGAAGGTTCAAACATAGACACGGATTATCTCGAACTCTTAAGTGATGGAGAGATTAACGAAGCGATGGTCTCACGAGAAGGTATCACAGAAGGGGAAACATTGGGGCAGCTCCGATGGACAGGCGAGCGTATCCAGCCATCAACCCATTGTGGTTTTTTCCTCTGTGCCTCAAATAATGTCCAGCATGTCGTTAATGCCACTGGACTCAGCCCAGTTCAGAATCTCAGTCACCACACAGCTTACGCATTTATTAACATTGTCTCACCGCATGACCAAAACAGTGTTCGGATGGGAGTCGGCAGCGATGATGCCATTAAAGTTTGGCTGAATGGAACGGTGGTTCATAGAAAAAGAACCAGCAGGAGAACAACGGGCATCCAAGACCGGTTCGACACAAATCTGAAAGCGGGTGACAATCTCCTGTTGGTCAAAGTCAGCGAGTACTCGGGTAACTGGGGATTATTCTTTAAAGTTTATCTTGACGGGGCGGATTTCACGACTTCCACGACCGTAAGAGGCCTGCGTACAAAAAACCTCGCAGCGGCAGATGTCAATGAGGATGGAAAGATAGACATTCATGATCTAATTCTCGTGATAAGGGCCCTCGAAGAAACCGCGCCTACCAATCCACGTGTTGATGTCAACGCAGATGGCAGCGTCAATAAGAGCGACTTGCTTATCATTGTTGAGAACCTTGACGACTCGGCTATTCCTGCAGCCCCTGCGGCGATGTTAGTAACCCTGGATCCAGCAACGCTTCGGGCGTGGATAGATGTTCTGCTTGCTGAGACGGACAACTCAATTGCTTACCAGAAAACGCTTGCCATTCTTCAAGGGCTTTTGGCCACTGTGCTCCCTCAAGAGACCAAACTGCTTGCTAACTACCCGAATCCGTTCAATCCTGAAACTTGGATACCCTATCACTTGTCGAAGGACGCGAATGTCACACTGCACATCTATGCCGTGAATGGACAATTAGTGCGGACGTTGGCATTGGGTTATCAAGCTGCAGGGATGTATCAGAGTCGTTCGCGTGCGGCGTATTGGGATGGTAGAAACGCCTTCGGTGAATCTGTGGCGAGTGGTGTGTATTTCTATACATTGTCCACGGAGTCCACACGCGACTCCGTTACAGCAGGCGATTTTTCTGCAACACGCAAAATGCTGATACGAAAATAGTAATGCGTCATTATTCTTCAACTAAGAGAGGCGTTGTGGCAGTGACACGTAAAGTGATCGCCACAAAGGATTAACTGACAACTGATAACTGAAAGGTTTTTCGCAGAAAAACCGAACTGATAACCATTGTAAAAGGAGTTTGTAATGAAAACGTTATTTGTAAATCGAAATGTAATCGTGTCAATTTTCGCGGTATTGATGTTGACATACGGCATCCAAGGCATTAGTTATGGTCAGGACGCACCGGACACCATTGTGGAATTCGCTGATGCGAATTTAGCGAGAGTAGTCCGAAAAGCATTAGGTCTTCCTACTGGAGATGGTGTTGATCTCCTCAAAATTCCAAAAGCGGAATTGGAAAAACTGACAGAGTTAAGGGCTAGTGGTAAAAAAATAACTGATCTCACTGGCTTAGAAAATGCGACACAACTGATGGAGTTACACATTAGAGTGAATAACATCAGTGACATAACCCCACTCGCACAACTCACACAATTGAAGAGGTTAGATCTCAGTTATAACCAAATCGGTGACATCACCCCGCTCGTACGACTTGCGCAGTTGAAGACGTTAAATCTCAATCGTAATCACATCCGCGACATCACCCCCTTGGCACAACTCACACAACTAACAGGGTTAGAGCTTGATAGCACGCAAATCAGTGACATAACCCCGCTCACACAACTCACACAACTGAGGGGGTTATACCTCTTGTATAATCAAATCAGTGACATAACCCCGCTCGCACAACTGACACAGTTGGAGACGTTATTTTTCATTAGAAATCAAGTCAGTGACATAACCCCGCTCACACAACTCACACAACTGAGGGGGTTATACCTCTCGTATAATCAAATCAGTGATGTCACGCCTCTCGCGCAACTGACTAAACTGACAGAGTTGAACCTTCGGGATAATCTAATCACGGATGTCACGCCTCTCACAGGATTGATATTTCTTGAAAGATTAGAGCTTCGGCGTAATCCAATTTGGTCTACGTACCCACTTAATGCGCTCTTGGACGCGAATCCAAATGTGGATTTAGATATTGAAGTAACGGATGCAGTGCCATTCCCTATGACAGAAGCAACGTCGAAAGGTGGCAAAGAATTACGAGTGCTAATTCCAGAATTACAGCAGCAACCGATGTTTTGGGTAAATACTGACACCGGTAAAATAGAGTCGTCTGGACACTTTGATGTTGTTACGCAAGGAGTGACGGTTTTAACCGTGGATAGAGCGGGTAGCAAGCTCTACTGGGGCGAACGTAGTCAAAGTGGCGGTGTCATTAAACGCGCAAACTTTGACGGAACAAACGTTGAGGCACTCGTTACACTATCAAACGTTCCTCGCGGTATTGCTATTGACGCTATAGGGAACAAATTGTATTGGACGAACTCGGACTTGCAAATCCAGACCGCGACCCTCAACGGTGAAAACATCAGCACCATCATCCAACTTGAGGAAGATATACTTGAAGAAACGAAAAAAAGTTGTAGTTCCGGCTTCACTTTCTTTTTATTTTTTATTCCCATTGGGCAGACGACAGGAGAATGCAGCACGGAAACAGTCCGCCTCAATCTGACTTCGCCAACAGACATCGCCGTGAACACAGTGGATGGCAGGCTGTACTGGACAGAATTTTCTGGTCGTATCCGGCGTGTAAACCTTGATGGCACCGGTCTTGGTACACTTCTACCCGAGATAGGAAGTCCTTATGGGATCGTCGTGGTGGATGACAAGATTTATTGGGCAGAGGAAATAGGTGAGCATTCCGGTAAGGTCCAACGCGCGAACCTTAACGGCACAAACATTGAAACACTTGCCACGGTACAAGGGCTGCCTACTGGCATTTCTGTTGATACTGCAGCGGGTAAGGTGTATTGGGCAAACTCACTTGGCGGAATCCAGCGAACGGATATCAACGGTGGTGAAGTTGAAGTTGTTGTCTCAGGCATAGCTGCCCCGGGAGACTTCGTATTGGTTCCAAGCGTACGACCAACAACACCGACGACAGCCACCACAGATGCCACAGTTAACATCTCACCCGCTTCAGTGGCATCACCTGCTGTTGGGGAACAGATAACCTTCAACCTGAACATTGCAGGTGGCGAAGCAGTCGCAGGTTATCAGGCAACCGTGCAGTTTGACACAACTGCGCTGCGTTATGTCTCAAGTGCCAATGGCGATTATCTGCCTGCCGGTGCGTTCTTTGTGGAGCCGAAAGTGGAGGGTAATCTCATAAAACTCAACGCTGCATCCCTCGCTGGAGAAAGCAGTGGGGATGGCACCCTCACCACACTCACATTTGAAGTGATTGCAGTGAAGGGATCTACTTTGACATTATCTGATGTGCTGCTAACTAATAGTGCTGGTGAGGGTTTTGTGCCAACGGTTGAAAATGCAGAGATAACTGAAGCAATTCAACTCACAGGAGACATCAACGGTGATGGTATTATAAACATTCAAGATTTGGTACTGACTGCTTCAAATCTCGGAAAAACAGGACAGAATCCGGCAGATGTCAATGGGGACGGATCTGTCAATATTCAGGATCTCGTCTTAGTCGCCGGGGCATTAGGGACAAGTGCCGCCGCACCTTCTCTGCATCCGCAATCTTTGGAAACGCTCACTGCTACAGAGGTCAAACAGTGGCTATCCGCTGCACAGCACTTAGACCTCACGGATACAACGTCACGGCGCGGTATTCTGTTCCTACAACAACTCCTAATAACGCTGACACCTAAAGAGACGGCACTACTTGCTAACTACCCAAATCCGTTCAACCCTGAGACGTGGATACCCTACCACTTGGCAAAGGACGCGGATGTTACACTGCATATCTATGCCGTGAATGGGACATTGGTGCGGACGTTGATACTGGGATATCAAGCTGCGGGGATGTATCAAAGCCGTTCCCGTGCGGCGTATTGGGATGGTAGAAACGCCTTCGGTGAACCTGTAGCAAGTGGTGTCTATTTCTACACGCTTACCGCAGGTGATTTCACCGCTACTCGCAAAATGCTCATCATGAAGTAGAAATGTATCAGCAGAAGGATAGAAGAAGGAAGTATGAGAAATTCGGTTCCTATCCTCTCATACTTCCACTCTTCCAATCTTCCATTCAACAACCTGATTGTACATCGCAATTAAAAGATCAATGAGAAGGAGTTTATTATGAAAACGCAAATTATGAGCCCCAACTTTCTAACAGTATTTGGTTTTACTTTACTCGTTTCTTTCCTTTTACCGATAGTTCCCGCTTTAGCTAATGAATTTGAAGTCGGAACACAATTTGGGATATCTCAGTTCCGTCCCGATGTTGACGATGACTACTCCGTAAATATCACCTATACACAAATTCCATCAACATTAGCGCATATAGGAGCTTCCCCTACTTCGCTTTACGCCACATGGTTTCCGCATAAGCAATTTGCTATCGGGCCGGAATTCAGTTTTGGAAGAATGTCAGTTTCTGAGGCGTATCAAGGAGCGGAGGAGTATTGGGAAGAGGAAGAGACCGAGGAAAGCATAACAACATTCCATCTTGGAGGTCAAGCATCATATTTTCTGCTCAGCCACTCAGTATCTTCACCTTACGTCTTAGGGCGGGTTTCTCATACTATATTTAGCGGTGAGGATTCATTCTTCTTTGACGGAAACCTAAAGATCACAGGTATCGGAATAGGTGCGGGTTATCAGTGGCGTATAGGGTCGGCGTTTGTCTTACGGGCAAAAGGACAGTATCAACGACTGTGGATGTCAATTGAAGATGAAGATGAAGGTGAAAACGCTAATGAGTTCTCATTCACCATCGGGATCGGCACCCGGTTCGGAAACAGTGAATTCAGCACCTCTGAAGTGCCAAGCACGCAATAGCGATTTCACCGCAATACAGAAGATGTTGATTGAAAAATAGAAATATATCGACGGAAGAATGGAAGAAAAAAGAAGTATGGGGGAGGCGATGCCTATCCCCCTATACTTCCAACCTTCCATTTAACAATTCGATTGCCTATCACAATTGAAAAATCAATGAGAAGGAATTTTTATGAAAACGTTAATCGTAAATGGAAAGTCCCTTGTGCTTATCTTAACTATTCTCTTGGTAACTTTTGGAACGCAGCGGAGTTACGCACAAACGATAACTGCCTCAACTCCACACCCCTTAACAGAAGCAACACTGCATGGAAGTGTGATCACACTCACACTCAGCGGTGGAACTTACGAGCGGTCTGTTTGGAATATCAGAGATGCCGTGTCAGTGTCCGGCATTGTGGGTGTAACTGTTGAAAGGTTCGATGTAGAGCGCGTCAGTGACACCAAGGTGGCAGTTGAATTGACATTCAATGGTGACTTTGACACCAATGCAACGCTTACATTCGCCCTCGGTGCAGACGCAATCGTAGGATATAACGGACCCGCGCTTACCACACGAGTTCTTGTCGCTGCGATGCGGGAATCGCTCGTCGCATCAACAGAATCTCCTTTGACAGAAGCGATTCTTCATGGAAGCGTGGTAACACTCACGCTCAGCGGTGCTACTTACGAAGGGGCTTCTTGGAACATTGAGAGAGCATTGACAGTATCTGGTATTGAAGATGACACTGTTGAATTTGATATAGGGATCGTGGGGGACCCAACAGGAATCGAGATTGAAGGGATCCCTATTGAAAACTTTGATTTGGAGGACCTCGGTGATTTGGCAGAATTTGACATTGGAAATGTCCCTGTTTTAACCTTTGACGTGGAACGCGTCAGCGATAGAGAGGTGACTGTTACATTACTATTCTCCGGTGATTTCGATACCGATACGACCCTCACCTTCACTCTCGGCGCGGATGCAATATCGGGATACAACGGATCAGCATTCATTGCCGAAGTTCCTGTCACTGCGGTAGAGGAGTCATTAGTTGCATCAACGGAATTTCCCCTGACAGAGGCGACATTGCCGGCGGAACTACCATCAAGCCCCACGCCCGCACTCAGTGAGGGGATTAGTGTCGTCACACTCACACTCAAGGGACGGCGGTTCACCGAGTATAGTTGGGAACTTGGAGAGGCTTTGAAGGTATCCGGCATTGATGGGGTCACATTTGAATCATGGGATGTGGCGCGCATCAGTGACACAGAGGTAGCCGTCCCCCTGACTTTCAATGGTGACTTTGACACCGATGCAACTCTTACTTTAACTATTGGCGCAAGTGCAATAGCAGGCTATAATAAGGCGTTCACTGTCCAAGTTCCTGTCACTGCGGTAGCGCAATCGGATGCCACGGTGAGCGTTTCACCCTCTCCAGTCCTATCGCCGGCTATCGGAGAGCAGCTCACACTTTCCCTCAACATCGCTAATGGAAAAAACGTCGCAGGCTATCAAGCAATCGTGTTGTTTAATGGTTCCACCCTTGACTACGTGAAAAGTGCAAACGGAGACTATCTACCAGCAGATGCTTTTTTCGGAGATCCGATTATTGTTCACGACTGGTTAGGAGACACATTTTTCGGGGACTACATGTGGTCTGGAAAGGTGATACTCGCCGCAACCACATCCGGTGGTGCAGCGAACGGGGACGGCACACTTGCCACCCTCACGTTTGAAGTTCTTGACTATAAAGCATCCAGGGTGACCTTATCCCAAGTCTACCTTATAGATTCGGATGGAAAGCGGTGGGAAACTGCCATTGAGAGTGGAGAAGTGATTGAACCACCTGCACCGGCAGAAGCAATCTTGGGAGATATCAACCGCGACGGTGCCGTGAACATTCAAGATTTGGTGATTGTTAGTGCCCGCTTTGGTCAGACAGGACAGAATAGTGCTGATCTCAACGGTGATGGTCTTGTGGATATCGTTGACCTTGTGCTTGTAGCAAATGCTTTCGGTGCGGATGCGGCTGCACCATCGTTGAATCCACAGATATTGGCACAACTCACCGCTGCAGAGATCAAAGGGTGGTTGAATCAGACACAGCAGCTATCGCTCACTGATCCGGCATACCTACGCGGCATTACCGTGCTGGAACAACTCCTTATGGCACTAACTCCCAAAGAGACTGCACTACTTGCTAACTACCCAAATCCATTCAATCCGGAAACGTGGATACCGTATCACTTGGCGAAGGATGCGGAGGTTACACTGCATATCTATGCCGTGAATGGACAATTAGTGCGGACGTTGACACTGGGATATCAAGCTGTGGGAATGTATCAGAGTCGTTCGCGTGCGGCGTATTGGGATGGCAGAAATGCATTGGGTGAACCTGTAGCGAGTGGTGTGTATTTCTACACCCTCACAGCAGACGATTTTACTGCCACGCGTAAGATGCTGATAAGGAAATAATTCCGTGCCAGTAGAAATTCCGATGGGAGTTGGATTGGTAGGAATATTCCATAGTAGTCGTTATTTTTAATTGTTTAGGCTTGCGATGGCAAGTATAATATTGTGTTCAATGTGCATATTGATATGAACAAATACTACACTGTTTTTTTCGTGTGCTTCGTCAACTTAGAAGGTGGACAATCCACTCGCATGGCGTGAAGAAACAAATGTTCGCTCAAGGGAAGTGGGTAATCGAAAAGAACGAAAAGGAGTTTATCATGAAAACGCTAACCGTGAACTGGAAAACCGTACTGTCAATCGTTACAGCGGTGTTGTTAATATACGGTATACAAGGTACAGGCAACGTGCAAGCACAAGACAACGCACCTGAATTGACACCGGTCAGTGACCGGACGCAGCAGGTTCAAGATACGATTGTTGCCTTGGTGCCGGGTGTAGATTCCGCTAACGATGTAACCGCTGCACACCTATCTTTAATCACCAACCTTAACCTGAGTGATCAGAGCATTACCGCACTGAAAACTGGCGATTTTGATGGATTGTCGGCGTTGCGTTCGCTTTCTTTAGCGAAAAACACGCTGAGCAGTCTGCCAGCAGGTATCTTCTCAGGTTTGTCTGCCATGAGTAGTCTTGACTTAGGTAGCAACGAACTCAACAGTCTACCCAATTCGGTCTTTTCTGGACTCTCTGCCCTGAGCAGGCTCAACTTGTCCTATAACAGCTTGGATAGTTTATCGGCAAATACATTCTCTGAAATGACTGCGTTGACGGGGCTTGATTTAGGCAACAACCAACTCAGCAGCCTGCCAGTAGATATCTTTTCTGGGCTCTCTTCACTGAACTGGCTCAGTCTGTCTTCCAATCAACTCAGCAGTCTACCCAATGGTCTCTTTTTCGGACTCTCTTCGTTAAATTCGCTCTATTTGGGCGACAACACCGTTGGTTTATCCATCACTGTATCTCTGGAGAAGGTTGGCGAAAACCAGTTCAAGGCAACAACAGCCACTGGTGCACCTTTCAATATCGTGTTGCCGGTTACCGTTACAAATGGAAGTATTGATGGCGGTGCAACCACCATTACACTTGCCGCTGGCAGCGTAGAAAGCGAACTCCTCACCGTGATCCCCACCCCCGGTACATCAGATGCTGCCACCGTAGATATTGGCACGCTCCCTGAACTGCCGACAAGCCATTTCGGTTATAGTCTGAGCAAACCGAGCAGTGCTGATAACACCCTCAGTTTTGCGCTCGGTATTCCCAGACCTACCGGAGATCCGAACGTGAATCATGCCCCAATTTTTAGAGAGGGAAGTAGAACGACGCGATCTGTACCGGAGAATACACCCGCTGGCAGAAACATCGGCAGTCCTGTCACCGCTACGGACCTTGATGAAGATGTCTTGACCTATACCGTCAGTGGTGCAGATGCAGCCTCCTTTGGTATCATCAGTACAACTGGACAATTACAAACACGGGCACCCCTCGACTATGAAAAAAAGAATACTTACGCCATGACCGTGACCGTCTCCGATGGCAGTGCCAGAGATACTATCAGTGTCACGATTGATGTCACGGACGTAGAGGAAAACAACGCACCCGTCTTTGTAGAGGGCACTGCTACGGAGCGCTCCATACCAGAGAATACACCCGCTGGCAGAAACATCGGTGCCCCCGTCTCTGCTACGGACCTTGATGAAGATGTCTTAACCTACAGTCTCAGTGGTGCAGATGTGGCCTCCTTTGGCATCGTCAGCACCACCGGACAGTTGAGAACGCGCGCACCCCTCGACTATGAAAAAAAGAACACCTATTCAGTGGCAGTCCACGTCTCTGATGGAAATGGCGGAACAGACACAATCGGGGTCGCTATCAACGTCACAGATGTAGAGGAAAACAACGCACCCGTCTTTGTAGAAGGCACTGCTACGGAGCGATCCATAGCCGAGAATACACCCGCCGGCAGAAATATTGGCAGCCCCGTCACCGCCACGGACCTTGATGAGGAAGATGTCTTAACCTACAGTCTCAGTGGTGCAGATGCAGCCTCCTTTGGTATTGTCAGCACGACTGGACAGTTATGAACCCGCGCACCCCTCGACTATGAAAAAAAGAACACCTATTCGGTGGCAGTTCTTGTCTCCGATGGTAAGGGTGGAACAGATTCCATTGGTGTAGCTATCAACGTCACTGACATAGACGAAACCGCCACAGCACATGCGCCGGTCTTCACAGAGGGCAGTGCCACAGAACGCTCAATTCCTGAGAACACGCCTGCTGGCAGAAACATCGGCAGTCCCGTCACCGCTACGGATGAGGATGAGGACATCTTGACCTATACCCTCAGTGGTGCAGATGCGGCATCTTTTGGCATCGTCAGCACCACCGGACAATTACGAACGCGCGCACCCCTCGACTATGAACAAAAGAACATCTATTCAGTGGCTGTTATCGTCTCCGATGGCACGCTCACAGATACCATCGGTGTTGCTATCAATGTCACAGACGTAGCGGAGAACAGCGCACCGGTTTTCGCAAGTAGCAGCGCAACGCGATCCATACCCGAAAACACGCCCGCAGGGGTACATATCGGTGAGGCGGTCTCTGCCAAAGATGCTGACACCGATGATACCTTAACCTATACCCTCAGTGGCACGGACGCAGCAGCTTTTGACCTTGACGGCACCACTGGACAACTGAAAACCAAAGCCGCGCTTGACTACGAAACGAAGAATTCCTATTCGGTGACCGTAAAGGCCGCTGACAAGACCCTCACAGACACCATCAGAGTTACAATCATCATCACTGACGTAGATGAGAGCAGCGCGCCAGTTTTTGCGGGGAATCGCACGACGCGTCTTGTGAAAGAGAACACGCCTGCTGGTGTAAACATTGGTGCTCCCGTGTCCGCCACAGACGATGACGAAGATACCTTGACCTATAGGCTTGGTGGCACCGATGCGGTGTCCTTTAGCATCGTTAGCACCACGGGACAGTTGAAGACTCGCGCACCGCTCGACTTTGAAACGAGGAACGCCTACACGGTAACCGTTACCGTCTCCGATGGCGGGCGCACCGATACCATCACGGTCGCTATCACTATCATTGACGTAGACGAAAGGCCTCCGACCACAGATGAATCTCCTCGACCCGCCCAGGTTGAGAGTGTCATCAGCATTAGTGAAATCATGTTTGGCTCAGAAAGACGCTTTACGCCGCCGCAATGGATAGAGCTGCACAATGCCGGTCCAGATATCATCAATCTCACAGGATGGAAACTGATAATTCAGAATGTAGACTCAACAGAATTGACCGGACCCACAACCTGGGATGAACCAGTGGTGAGTGCAACAATCACCTTTGAGGACGACTTCTGGGGGGATGCCCCAAGGATTTGGCCGGATGATGTTGTTCTGGTGGTATCAAACGAAGATAGTGAAAATTCAAAGAATCTCACTGAAGATCAGATTTATGACCTCCAATGGAGAACAGACCTACCCCTCGGTTTGTGGAGCATAATTCTCAGCACGGAAGGTTTCCACATACAACTCATTGATAATGAAGGGAACTTGGTGGACGAGGCTGGGAACTTTAAAGATAATGTGCAGCAATGGCAATTACCTTATGGAAAAAACAGAGGTAGAACCAGAGACAGTCGCCGGACTTCAATACTCCGCCGCTACGCTAATAGTCTGCCACTTGATGGCACCCAAGCAGGCGGTTGGATTTCTGCTGTGGACGCGAATTTAACAGCGGAACAACAAACCTACTATGGGGATAAGAACGACATCAGCACCCCTGGTACTGGGATCGTCGTCAACGAAATTTCCACACAGTTTGTTGAATATGATGTTAATCAGGACGGAGTCGTGAACGTATCTGATCTGGTGATCGTTGCCGGATGCCTCGGACAATCCGGGCCCAACGCCGCAGATGTTAACGGCGATGGCATTGTCAATATTCAAGACTTGATACTCGTGGCAGGGGCACTTAGTCAAACACTCGCAGCACCGTCGCTGCATCCAGCATCACTCGCAATGTTTACCACCACTGATATTCAAGAGTGGTTGGCACAAGCACATGGCTTAGACCTTACGGATCCGAGGTTGCAAAGCGGCATCCGCTTCTTAGAACAACTCCTATCTGTATTGGTCCCGAAAGAAACCGTATTGCTGCCGAACTACCCAAATCCGTTCAACCCTGAAACATGGATACCGTATCGGCTGGCAGAAGATGCTTTCGTCACGGTGACGATCTATGATCAACGCGGAAGGGTCGTCCGTAGACTCAATATTGGGCCCCAAACTGCCGCAGTCTACGAGAGTCGGTCAAAAGCCATCTATTGGGACGGCAGAAATGAGGTTGGTGACAGAGTCGCGAGTGGAATTTATTTTTATACCCTCATCGCAGGCGATTTTTCTGCCACGCGAAAGATGCTCATTCTCAAGTAACACAAGGAGTGTAGAACTTATGAAAACCGATTTGCTGGCGAGGTTTCAAACCTCGCCAGCAGCACCTAATAGCGGATTATGAAAAATCGTCATAGGGGTCAATTGATGCTCCGAGGCATCTTTTTCTAAAATTGACACCTATTATGTTGCAAGTCACACTGACAAAACGATTACAATTGCTATGAAATCAGCGAAAGTCTTATTTACAATCTCTCTTTCAATATGCCTTCTGCTTGGACTGACCCCGCGCGCCATGAGCCGAAACGCGATCCCAGGAAAACAGTCAGGGACATCCGAAGATCCGTCGACAGTCAACCCAACGAACCGAGACAAAGCACTGGAAGGGATGACCATCTTGTATGGAACCAACGAAAACGCGAATACAAGGATCCCGCCGCCACCGATGCAGAAATTGTTCCAAGGAGACAACTATCTTAAAATCGAAAAATCCCAATTCATCGTAACCTACGACGGTTTTACAGACGAAGCGAGGGAAGCGTTTCAATATGCAGTCGATATTTGGAATTCGCTCATCCGGACACCGGTGCCAATTCGGATTGAGGCATCTTTTATAGATATGGGTGGATTTGAGGATGGAACTATTATTTTAGGCGGGGCGCGCCCGGCAGGCTGGAAGTCGCCCGCATCATTGGATTTGTGGTTCCCAGAGGCACTCGCGGATAAGAGAGCCGGTAGAGATCTTGCGAATAGCGAACCCGATATTATAACAAGATTCAATAGCCATGAAGACGCAAATTGGTACTTCGGCACAGATGGAAATACACCATCAGGGAAAACGGACTTCGTTAGTACCGTGCTGCATGAGATTGCCCACGGATTTGGTTTCTTCAGTTTTGCAAGGGTAGAAGAAGAATCAATTAGGACATTTTCCGCCTCTGTTGGGCGCGGTAAACTTAGGGGCAGCACCCCAAAATTACCTTATATTTACGATTTCTTTGTTGAAAATGGATCTGGGACAACCATTATGTCTTCCCCTGACCCGTCCTTTGATCTTGAAAATCAACTCACGAGTAACGACCTTTTCTGGAACGGAAAAAAAGGGACTGAAGCAAACGGGGGTATCCTCCCCCAACTCCATGCACCCAGTTCATGGGAGCAAGGTTCAAGCTACACCCATTTGGATGAGATAACCTTTCCAGCCGGCACCCCGAACTCCTTAATGACCCCGCATTACCATAACCAAGAAGCGATTCATGACCCTGGTCCCATTACACTCGGCATGCTTGAAGACATGGGATGGACAATCAACAAAGCACCCGGATTTATCGACGGCTTCAGCACCACACGCACAATGGTAAACGGAAGTATCAGGAATCCAGTACCAGCGGCAGATGCGGACGATGACTCACTCACCTATCAGCTCAGTGGCACGGATGCAGCAGCTTTTGATATTGATAGCACAACCGGACAATTGAAAACCAAGGCAACGTACAACTACAACAAGGCATCTTATACAGTAACTGTCACTGTTTCCGATGGTGCTTTGATAGATGAAATCCGTGTCACCATCAACGTCATCAGCACAGAAACTGAAACACCCACTAATAGCAGACCAAGCTTCGTGGATGGCAGTCACACCAATCGCGCTGTGGCAGAGAATACCGCAAAAGGTGTAAACATCGGTAATCCGATCACAGCAACAGATCCAGATAATGACACTCTCACTTACACCCTCAGCGGTCCCGACGCGGCAGCTTTTGACATTGATAACACTACCGGACAACTGAAAACCAATGCCGAACTCGACTATGAAAAAAAGAACGCCTACACCGTAACAGTTACTGTCTCTGATGGCAACCTCGCTATCACCATCACCGTCGTTATCATTATCATCAATCTGGACGATCAGAAAAGTCCAACGCTAACGCTAACTTCGCAACCGCTAACGGAAACAACGCTCAACGGAAGCATTGTGACACTGACTTTGAGCAACCGAATCTATGAGAACTGGCTCAGCGACCCTGTAACAGTATCCGGTATTCCGGGTGTAACGGTTAGACCGTTTGATGTTATCCGTCTGAACGATACGCAATTGTCAGTCCAACTGACATTCTATGGGACAGACCTCAATACGGATGCTCCACTCACCTTCACAGTAAAAGCGGATGCTATCGCGAACTACGATGGCCCCGCGCTCACGGCGACCGTACAGGTTACTGCGAATGTAGAATCGATAGTCGCTTCAACAGAAGCACCTCTAACAGAAGCAGCACTGAATCGAAGTGTCGTTACATTGACCTTAAACGGCGGTGTTTACGAATCTCAATATACTGTCGGAAACAGTGTGACGGTATCCGGTATTCCCGGTGTCACTGCTAACAGATTTAACGTGGAACGTCTCAGCGGAACGCAGGTAAATGTTGAACTCACATTTGATGGTACGGACTTTGACACCGATACCACGCTCACCTTCACTGTGGAAGCGAATGCCATCGTAGGATACAACGGCACAGCACTCATCGCACAATTACCCGTCAGCGCAGTAGTCGAAGCTATCCCAATCATAACGGCTTATACACCACAACCGTTGACGGAGGCAACCCTCAATGAAAGCATCGTCACACTCACACTATCAAGCGGCGTGTATACACAATCCAGTTCCAACATCAGCCGCGCACTGCAAGTATCCGGGATTGCTGGTGTAACGTTTCTTCAATCCGATGTAGTGCGCGTCAGTGGGACGAAAGTAACCGTTAAACTGATATTCGACGATACCGACTTTGATACCGACGCAACCCTCATCTTCACAGTCGGGGCGGATGCTATCACCAAATACGAGGGGCCCGCACTCATCACGAAGATACCTGTCACCGTCGTGGTTGAAGAAAGCCCTACAATAACGGCTTTTGCGACACAACCCTTGGCGGAGGCAACCCTCAATGGAAGTATTATCCGCTTAACGCTCAACAACGGTACTTACGTCCGATCTAACGATATTGCTACTGCTGTGACAGTATCCGGGATTGCTGGTGTAACGATCGGAATATTCGGGGTGGAACGTGTGAGCGACACAGACATTATATTTCTACTCGAATTCAATGGTAACCTTGAAACAAATGCCACACTCACCTTCACTGTCGCAGCGGAGGCCATTACTGAATACGACGGGCCTGCACTGATCGCACACATCATTGTTAACGGCGGACAGGAATCTGTCGTCGCATCAACTGAGGCACCCTTGACAGAAACAACGTTGAACGGAAGTGTGGTAACGCTCACACTCAACGGTGCGACTTACAAGCACTCGACCTTTGACCTCAGGGATACTGTGGAGGTATCCGGTATTGAAGGTGTCACTTTTCACTGGTTTGATTTAGACCGCGTTAGTGATACAGCGTTGACCGTTGAGTTGACGTTCAAAGGCAATATTGACACTGATGCCATCCTCACCTTTACGGTGGGCGCGGACGCTATTGCCGATTACAACGGACCGCCATTGACCGCGCAAATAACTGTTACGGGCAGCAAGGAATCCATCGCCGCTATAACAAAAGAACCCTTGACGGAAGTGACACTCAATGGCAGCGTCGTCACACTCACACTCAACGGTAGAAAATACGCACGCTCCATATTCAGCATTAGAGACGCTGTGTCTGTCGCCGGCATTGAGGATGTGACGATTGGAGCGTTTGGGGTGGATAGGGTCAATGACACGGAGATCACCATTGAACTCGAATTCAGCGGTGATATCGATGCTGATGCGATACTCATCATAACAGTCGCGGCAGATGCCCTATTGAGATATAACGGTCCCGCACTCACGGCGCAAATACCTGTTACTGGTGGGCAAGAATCAATCATCGCTTCAACATCTGCCTCTTTGACAGAAGCAACCCTTGACGGAAGCGTCATCACACTCACACTCAGTGGGCGTGTTTATGAGCGTTCTCCCTTTGACATCAGACGTGCTGTGACGGTCTCCGGTATTAATGGCGTAACGATACCTTGGCACCAACCAGAGAGAAAAAGCGACACTCACATCACTATGGAACTGGAATTCAATGGTGATATCGACGCTGATGCAATCCTTACTTTGACTGTAGGTGCAGGTGCTATCACAGGATATGACGGATTCGCTCTTACAGCACAACTACCTGTTACCGGAGGGCAGGAGTCAATAGTTGCCTCAACAGATACCCCCTTGACAGAAGCAACGCTTGATGACAGCGTCGTCACACTCAAACTTAGCGGTAGAAAATACGCGCGCTCTATCTTTGACATCAGAGGTGCCGTGACAGTAGCAGGTATCAATGGTGTAACAATACCTTGGCATCAACCACGGCGAAAGAGTGATACACAAATCACTGTGGAACTTGAATTTGATGGAAATATCAATGTTGATAGCACACTCATATTCACCGTCGGTGCAGGTGCCATCGCGGGATACAACGGTCCCGCACTCACTGCACAAATAACCGTTCCTGCTGATAGAGAGAACGCGCTTTTGGCAAACTTCCCGAATCCGTTCAACCCCGAGACGTGGATACCCTATCACTTGGCAAAACCCACAGAGGTCACCATCACAATCTACGCTGTTAATGGACAAGTCGTTCGGGAGTTAGAGCTCGGGCATCAACCCGCAGGTATCTATCAAACCCATTCCCGTGCCGCCTATTGGGATGGCAGAAACGCCTTCGGTGAACCTGTGGCGAGTGGTGTCTATTTCTACATACTTACCGCAGGCGATTTCACCGCAACGCGCAAGATGTTGATACGGAAGTAAATTTTTCTTCATCCGTAGGGTGAGGGACGGAAACCCTGCCCTACGGATACACACATCTACATCGAAATTCCTAATAATCCGCGCGTCAACTGGAAATCTGTGTTTCCTTTACCGTGCAACTTCGGTATATACTGCCGCGATGCCACCTCTATAATCAAGGCTAATAGGTCGTCAACATCGGCAGACTCTGAATCCAAATCCGCGCCGTAGTTGTTTTGTGTCATGCCATCGGTAGAAATCTGAATCAGCGGCACCATCACATGTGATTGCAAGGGCGCACCAACGACGTGTGCGAGTGCCAAATCAACACCCGTCGCACCCAATCCTGTTAACGTCTCTGTCGGTTGATCAGTTGGTGTCTCCATGATGTGGAACCCTGCCTTTTCAACGCGCTGCCCATACGCCAACGTAGGGGCAGTCCTTGTGGCTGCCCTTATAAATGTCGCATTTGCTGGCACAATAACCGTTCCACCTGCAGCGACGACTCTATGTGTCAATTGCGTCAGAGATTGAGAGACCTTTGCGGTCACCTCACCTGTTGATGTCACCGCTATATAGAGGTGTTCCAGTCCCGCATCGACAACCGGAACGGACGGTTTATCCGCAAGCGTTTCGGAAAACCAACCTTGCACCTTCTCAATAACGGCATCAATGCCACCATCCAATTGCACACTCGCCCAACCGTATCGCTCCGGCGATATACCGAGTTTCTGAATCTCGTGTCGGACGTGGTCGTTGTGCGTTTTTTCACAACCGTGCTCAAGGAGCAGACCGAGGGCAACCGTTGGGTGTGTGAGGTGTCCGATCATCGTGCGGGTATAAATCTCCTCAGAACGTCCGCCAGAAACGCCACACCCTTCTGTATGGGGTAGGGCAACAAAACGGGATATCCCTTGCTTTTTTCCGATTTCCCGTTCGTTGCAGCGGTGCGCAATCATCTGTGCAATCTGTCCAGAGCAGAGACTTGTGGGTAAGATGAGTCCGACTTGATCCGTGCGGTATCCTGCTTCCGTTTGGAGCGCACGGAATTGCAGGGTAGTAGGCACACTCCGCTGGGTTTCCGTAACAGCGTCAATCGGGAGAGTAGTAGGCACACTCCGCTGTGCCGTAACATCAATTGAAAGCGGCTCACCGGACTTCAATTCAGATTCTGTCAATAAAGCGTCTAAATCCACGGGTTCCGTCTGTTTCCAATCGCGCCACAACGAGACTTGGGAGTGCCCGGCTTTCTCACCGACCGACCGTTCACCCGATGCGACATTGACCGTCAGATCCAACATAGATTCGCCGAGTTCTTCCATCGGTGTCCCGTCGAGATATTCTCCTGCGTTCACGTCCATATCCTTGGTAAGCATCTCATAGCGTCCGGTCGTTGTGACAATCTTAATCGTCGGCACGAACGGGAAATTTGTGATAGATCCGTTGCCTGTCACGAAGAAAATCATATTAGAACCTGACGCTACCTGCCCAGCGATGCTCTCCAAATCGTTGCCGGGACTGTCCATGAAGTAGTAGCCCGATTTCTCCATGAGTTGGCTATAGTCAATGACATAATCAAGGCAGACATCGGGATGCCGTTTCATCGCTGCACCGATTGATTTAATAGCGATGTTGTAAAGTCCACGGAAGTTGTTGCCACCCGACGGATTGCCTTCTGCGGAGTGTCCGTGCCACGAGACGCGTTCCTTGAAACGTTCGATTGTATCAAGAAACTTACGCGCCGTTGGCAAGTCGCGGGCGTTCTGCAGCACATAAGCCTCGGAGCCGATAAGCTCATCGGTTTCTGCGAGATTGGCACACCCACCATAACGGATAACCTCTTTCGCAACATAGGCGGCGAGCGGGTTCCCTGATACGCCAGAGAACGCATCTGAACCACCACACTGCAAGGCGATTTTGAGATTTTCCAGAGACTGCTCAGTTCGCAGGACACTGTTCACGCTATCTAACCACCCATCAATAATCTCTGCGCCACCGGCTAAATCCGCGTCGAAACTCTCCTGCAGCCGATAGAATTTATGGACAACATCGTCCAAAGCATAGCCTTCGCGGAGCATGTACGCTTTAAGCATTTCGTTTGTAACCGATTCGGTGCCGTAGTCGACGAGTAGCATCGCGCCGATATTCGGATGGACGGTGAAACCGGCGAGTGTTCGGAGCAGCATATCAATGTTATTCGGGGTTCTGCTTTCGCCGCCCTCTGTGTGTGTCACAGCAACAACACCGTCTATATTTGGAAATGTATCGGGGTTACAAACCCCTCCTACCGAACACATATCGGCAAGTCTTCTTGCGAAACCCGACGTGCGTGCAGTCGTCCCCATAACGACGATATAATTTCGCGTGCCAACACCACGGCTCCCGGGACGCTGATAACCGAAGAAATGACGCTCGTTCGCATGCCGCGCCACCTGCCTCCCTGCTTGAAATTCAGCTTCGTCAAGCACGTAAGGTGCCATCTTGTCGCTAAAATTGGGCGTTTCAGGTAATTCAAAGGGCAGGTTCCGAATCGACAAGGAATCAATCATTTTTTGATTGCACACGTAATCGCCGGGTTCAATAGCACGTGTCGCAAAACCGAAAGGTAGACCCCACGATAGGAGTGGCTCGGTTTCCGAAATTGATTGTATCGCAAACCGGTGTCCTTCTAAAATGGTATGTGACAACTGAAACTGAGACCCCTCATAACCGATGCGTGTACCACTCTCCAGCGTTTGGGTTGCAATAGCGACGTTATCACCTGGTGATGGCAACCGCGCGACAGTCGTGAAATCATAATCCATTAAGCGTGCTCCTTTGGCAATATCGGCATTTGTTGGTGAAGTTAGAAACTACACTATAGCTGTCAATTTAGGAGTTCCATGGTGCCGTAGGTTGGGTTGAACGGAACTGAAAAGACAGATGCGGGTGTTCCAAATACCATTGAAATCCACCATATCGTTGTATACACTCCAGAACGCAGTGAAACCCAACTTTATACTAACGACGGTAGGTACTCACTTCAATTGCGTCCTGTTTCACCCACGGTAGATCAATGTCAAACCAATGCGTTTCAGATTCATAGTGATCGCGGACGTGCTCCAGATAATCCGCCATTGAATCAGCACCGATACCAACGTTGTCTGCCACAACGGTTGCGGGATTCGTTAAACGCGATTCAATTGCTTGAAAACAGGGAAAATAGTTGTTAAAATTGTTATCAAGGAGCAGAAAATCGACAGGTTCTTGGATGCTTTTGAGTACCTCCTGCGCATCGCCAAGGCGAGAATCGACGAGGTCTGCCATTCCAGCGCGTTCAAAATTCGTACGTGCTTGTGCTGCACGGTCAGCATCTATCTCAACCGTTACCAAGCGTCCAGTGCCAGCGGCTTTCAAGACGCGTAGCATCCACAACCCAGAATAACCGATAGCAGTTCCGCATTCAACAATAAGGGACGGCTTCGCCTCCTCAACGCAGGCGGCAAGAAATTTCGCCTTTTCTTCGCCCAGCATCGGGATTCTCTCTTCTTTACATTGTGCTTCGACCTCTTGTAAAACCTGATCAAACATATAATCCTCCATAGGAACGCGACGGCTCCGCTCTGAATTTGACATCCGTTAGCAGATATGGTAAATTTTTGTCGTAGTAAAATAATCATACACGAAAACCCGCTTTGAGGTCAAGAAACACACTTGATTTTCGGTCTTCATTCCAACAAATCTAAAAAAATTTGCAACCAAATCCGCGGTTCGGTGTATATTACAGATAAGCACCTCCGGAGGAACCTGATGCTTGACTTAGATGATGAATTGATGGAACGCTATCAGAAAGGCGATGAGAGTGCGTTTACACTTCTCGTGCGCCGACATCAGCAACCGCTCGTCAATTTCATTGCTCGGTTCATTAACGATAGAGATAGTGCCGAGGACTTGGCGCAAGAGACGTTCATTCGCATCTTTAAGGCGGCGCACCGCTACAAACCGGGACGCGCGCATTTTAAGACGTGGATGTATCACATCGCCAAGAACCTATGCAAAAATGAACTCCGAAACCGGGAACGACGCGACAAGTACAGGGTTGATAATGTGATAGACAGCGGGAGCGACAATAAGGGAGATTCAGAAGAAATTGATCTGATCGCGAACACTCCCGCGAATCAGGCTTTTCAACCGGAAGTAGCACTCGAACGTAAAGAATTACGCAATGCCATTCAAAAAGCAATCGCAGAATTACCAGAACAGTATAGACTCCCCCTCGTCCTACGCGATCTACAAGGGCTGAGTTACGAGGAAATTAGTGAGGTCCTGGAACTCCGGAGTGGGACCACCAAATCTCGCATCAATCGTGCCCGACTCATGCTTAAAGATAAGTTAAAACCGTTTATTTGATTATTTCATATTCTTAGGAGCAATTTATGAACTGCCTACAAGCCGAGGAATACTTCTCTGCTCACTTTGAAGACACACTTGATTATCAGACATTACAGGATTTTGAAGGGCATCTCGCAGGATGTGAAGCGTGTCAGCAGGAATATTCCCGATTTCAGGAATCTGTTAAGGCGACACAGCAATTGCCACAGATCGAACCCTCGCCCTACTTTATGCCGACGTTAATGCAACGACTCGCTGAAGAGCAGCACTCGGTTGATGGCGTTAAGGGAATCGGAACAGGTTGGAAACGGCTGCTGGATGTATTCCGCCGTCCGATATGGGCAGTTAGCGGGATTGTGGCGTTGATCCTCACCATAGGTGGTACCTATCTCCACCAAGAGGGTTTCCTATTCAATCAAGACCCCGTTTCAACGGTGGAAATGTCGGTAGAGACACAAGATAATCGTGTTACTCCAACACCGAGGCAACCGATGCAGCAGCATTACGTCCTAAAGCAGGTGAGTTATACCAACACGTCTACACGAGGTGGGCTCTAATTCGGCAATTAGTTTTCAGTTACGAGTTACGAGTTTTCAGTAACAAGAGATTTTCGTGGCAGCCACAAGATCCCTCTTAACTGGTAACTAACAACTGGTAACTATAAAAAGGAAAATGAAACATGTACGCAACAAAATCAAAACACCAGCGACTGATAATTGGACTGATCAGTTTACTTTTTTATGCAGGCCCCGCAAGCTTCGCAGGCGAAAACATCCTACAACTGCTTGAAAAGGATTTTCAGAAGGTTGTCACTGATACCCGTCCTGCTGTTGTGAAAGTCGTCGCAACACAGGCAAAGCCTTTTAGCCGACAAAACATCGGGTCCGGTATCGTTATTGATACCGATGGACACATCGTGACAACTACGTTTGAGATGGAGACCCCGAGTAAAATTGAGGTTATCTTCAAGAATAAAATAGTGTCTCCAGCAAAACTGATCGGCATTGATACACTCACCGATATTGCAGTTCTTAAAGTCGCCCATCTATTGCTTAGTCCCACGTCTTCGCAGGATGCTGCTAAGGCGGTAGCAGCTGGCGAATGGATCGAACTCACGCGACCTCAATCTCTTAAATTCAAATGGGGTGATTCTTCAAAAATTGATACCGGTTCTTGGGTCGTAACAATAGGAAGTTCCTACGGAAATAGCCCAATTGTTTCCTTCGGAATTGTCGGCGGTTGGGACACATTGCCAGACCAACTGTGCGGAGATTTAATTAAAATCAACGCAGCAGTTACACCCGGCAACAGCGGCGGAGCAGTCGTAAACACATCAGGAGAGGTTGTCGGAATGATTTTTGCGGTCCTCACGGATCCAACGAACGCCAATTCACCAGCAGACATGCTGTTCGAGAAACAGGACAACATAGATCTCAGACAATTTCTCGTTCAACCGCCTGTATTAGGAATTCGTAACCAAGAAATCACCTTTGCTATGCCGATAGAGACAGTGAACGCTGTTGCCAAAGAAATTATAGAACATGGAAAGGTAGCACGCGGCTGGCTTGGCATTGAGGTTGATGTCGGTGAACGTGGAATCTTTGTTACAGGCGTGATTGAAAACAGCCCCGCGCACAAATGTGGACTTTTACAGGATGATCTTATCCTCGAATTTAACAAAGTTCCTGTACACTCTTACGCCGAGTTGTTAAGATGTGTTGTGAGTAAGCGACCCAATACGAAGGTTCAGCTTAAAATCGGTAGGAATGGAACTGAACAATACTCTACGGTCATCTTAGGTGAAAAACCTTAACGCGCGACCCGCTCAAACTCAGCGAGGTATGCTCGCGCGATATCAGGGTTTCCTTTGATAATCAATAAATTTTCGCTGTTATGTTCTTCGGCGTTTTTTGAGAAATTGTAGGAACCCGTAACCACAATCTCCGCATCAATAACAATCACCTTGTGGTGCATGGCTCCCGGATTTCCATCCTGAACCACCCGCAAACCCGCCGCTTTCATCTGTTTATATCGGGAATATTCGTTATTAACCCGCCGCTCTTCAAACACCCCTCGAACCGCAACACCAGATTCAAAACGGGCCTGCATCGCACTACTGAGTGCATCCTGCGTGAACGAAAACGCCATAAAATGAATTGATTTTTTGGCAGATCCAATTTCCTTGAGAAGCAGCGAGATAATGTCGTTCTCCGGTGAGAAATAGGTGGAAATCTGCGTTCCATCGCTCAGTACTACTTCGGGATACACAACACGCGCACCAGAAGATTTCTCAGCCCGCATCTGAAGAAACAACTCTCGAAACTCCTGCGTGAAGTTATACGCCAGTGATACAGAATCGATGAATATAACGTTATTGTTGTTTCTGTACGCGCCGTTATAGGTTGTGTTATAGGAACCTGTCCAGACATATCGTTCATCAATCACAATAAACTTGTGATGCATAGAACCCTCTCGTCCATCGTCGTCAACCACCGGTATGTCTACATCCTGTAAACGTCTAACCGCTGTTTCTTCTACATAATCGGTTTCTGTGACGACACGAACAAGGACACCACGACGATGTGCTTCGATTAAAGCATCGGCTATTGGTGCGGAATTCAAGTGGTAGAGCGCGGCATCAATCCGAGACGCAGCATCCCCAAGTCTGGCAACAAGCTGTTTCTCAAGGGAGTAGCGGTTTTCACCGGCACCAACTTCGCTGAAGTAGACTTCCCACGCGCCTCCAACCGTCGCTGTGGAAGTGCTGCTGTAATATCGGATGCCGAAACCAGCCACAACAGCGCAACATAAAATGAGAAGGAAGGGTATAAATTTAGTACTTCTATTCTTGGACGCTGTGTTAGCCTCACGCGCATCCGAATCATTTTGCATATATGCGTTCCTTCGTAAGAGTTGAGTCAAAGCACCCCTAAGAACCTACTATTACAATTAAACCCCCCATCGCTCTCGTGACTCTTCCAAGGATTCAATCTTTGCACCCTTCTGTTTCCATGCGTAATGCCCTTTCGGTTTTTCGCCAACCCAACGTTCATCGATCGGTTCCGCAGCAAGCTGATAACGGGTATCTGCTGTTATCCGAATCTTATTGGAGGTATTGACGAGCGAAGCATGCATCAGGAACATACTGAAAATAATAACATCGCCTGTCGAAAACGTTGTCGTTGCCCAATGTCCGCCAAATTTCTCAATGACTTCAAGGGGTTTATCGCTAAAATGCCCTTCAATTAGATCTCGGTCTACATCTGACTGCCCGTAGGTAGCACGCACCCTTTCAAACTGGTTGGAGCCGAGACAAAAGACGATAGGTCCCATATCCAGCGATACATCACCAAAGGGGGTCCAACAGGAATAGAGGTCCTGTGTACCTCTGCCCATAAAGACGATATCGTAATGGATTGGGGAACCTGAACCGGGTCCTGCCGTGCGAAGCCATTTGAAATCGAACGTCGCTGCCTCGCCACCGAGGAACCGCTTGAAAAAGTCCATTATGGGTTCGCCTTCAACAACTGCTTTGAATGCTGGCATCTGCGTCAACGTCTTATTGCCCATCGAACCGGTTGAGGTAGGCTCCGGGTATTCCGGATTGAAGATGCCATCCATCAACGCCGTATCCGGTGCGAGCATCCCTTTTGTTTCGAGTTTCTCCAGAATCTGTCGACGTGCCGTAAGGACCGAGTCCTTGTCATGTAGTCCGCGAATCAACAGGTACCCATCCGTTGCTATGCGCTCTTTCAATGCTTTCGGATTGTCAAGGATGCCGTTACTCTCGCGCAAATCGGTGCTGACTTCTACTTCTTGATGCAAAAAAGGAAGTTTCATTTTTTTAATATTCCTTGCGGTTCGTTTAGGAAAACTGTGGTATCAGAATGAAACATTTGATGGAGGTAACTCTTTTAACCACGCAAGATTAAATCGATAATGCTGACGGCTGCTAATCAGATGAATTATACCGTTTTGCCCTTGACAAACAGCAAGGTAACCCCCCGGTTCAGCACTGTTTAACCCCATCGTAAAGGGTCGGCCATCCATCGTTTCGATCTCTCGGTCTGCGCCATCGTCTGTGATCAGGCGAATGTGTTCCCACGTCTCGCCATCGTCATAAGATAACGCGCCGAAGAGCCCGTTAACGAGACGTTCATTCCCAGAAGCATCGACGATCGGCATAGGTGTCGGTTCCCTCCGATCCGCTGTGAAGGAGGCGAGGAAAATCGGTCCCTCTTGAAGCTGTAGTAAAACACACCGCTGTCCACCGGAAACCACAGGGAACGGACTCGCGCTGTAATGCCACGTCTTACCGCCATCTTCGGAAAGACTTTTCGGCATCCGTTCATCAATCGTATCGCCTCTGCCATAAGCCATCAACCTGCCATCCGAGAGCTCAACCACAGCCGCGTGAATACCAGCAATCCACCCACCACTTTTTCCTGCAGCAAATTCAGGGATAGGTTGCCCTGCCCCCGGATCGTACCACGTTTCTCCATCGTCATCGCTAAGCCATATTGCAGTGCCGCCGTCTCCGCCGCTCACAGCATCGCAAGCAAGCAGTATGGAATCGTCCTGCCTTCGGAAGACCGAGGCAATCGGCATGTGTCGGAGACGATGCTCCGGTGAAATGAAGCGAGGTTTCGACCAAGTTGCGCCGTTATCGTCGGAATAGCGCATTACCAACGCTAAGGGTCCCCATGTCGCGGCTGCCGAAAGTCCATTGAAATGATAAATTCGTCCATTTTCATTTCGCCAGAGGGATGTCGCGTGATTATTCCGATCAGGCGGACCCCAGAAAGGCTCGGCAGGATCCCATTCTGTCCCACCAAAACGCAATCGACTCGCGGCGACTGTCAATTCACGTCCCCGTTCTGTCACGCACGAATACCACGCTGCGAACATATCACCATTCGGGCATTCTGTTATCGCCGGGACGTGATTATGCGCTGAAAAAAGCGGTCCATTTGAACCCTCTGGAATTTTAACGAACGTCAGCGGTTCTGCGAAATAAGGTGTCTCCGGTGCGGGTGAACTTGCAGGTTCCTGTTTGACCTCACGTCCCCACAACGCCACCTTCGGTGCAGGTGTCGGTGATGTCGGGGGCACTTCACCACAGACAACACGAAACCCGATGTACCAGTGTTTATCTTCAGGCACCGCCCCCATCCGATTCGCAGAACGCAGATAACAGAGCAGTGTCGAATGGCTACCACCGCGTGTGACACGATACAGCCCTGCTTCCCTGCCTATCGGATCGACCTGTGGGTTCGGTTGGTACGGTCCATACCAATCTCGGCACCACTCCTCTACATTCCCGTGCATATCGCAGACACCCCACGCGTTCGGTGTTGTGCGTCCGACATGCAAAGGTACAATTTCTTCTGTGCCGCGACCCCGTCCACCATCCGGGTACCAACTCTCTCCAACATTTTTATGAAATTCGGGCGGCAATGTATCCCCTGTGTGAAAATGGGTTGTCGTTCCTGCTCGGCACACATATTCCCATTCTGCCTCGGTCGGCAAGCGATAAGGGAGTCCCTCCTTTTCGGAAAGCCATTCACAGAAGCGCGTCGCATCGTGCCAATCCACAAAGATAACCGCCTCGTCATCTTCTCGAGAAAAACCGACGTTCCGAAGACTCTGCATCTCACGATGGGTCGCATCAAATGCCTCATACTGCACATTGGTAACCTGAAAAACGCCGATGTAGAACGGCGTGGTAAGCGTTACCTGATGTACCGGTTTTTCATCAGAATCGCCATCTCGGAGGTGTGTTCTTTTACTCCCTATTAATTCATCCGACAGTGCCGCGTTTTCTGAACCCATCATAAACGTGCCGGGTTCAATTCTAACGAACTGCATCCCTATCGAATTTGTATATGTCTGTTCTTCAATCGCCAATTTTCCCATAGCCTTCCTTTTCTGTGATTTTGTAAGCAATGCCCAAGTTGCAAATATAGGAGTTTGGAAGCTGCGCGCTATATTCATGTGCGCCGACGTTATTATAACAACGAATACGCTTTCGGTCAAGTTTCCATGCCTTAAATGAAAATCCTTGACTTTTTTTCCCCCTCTTGTTATCTTAAATTATTGTATTAACCGTTTAGGAATTTCCGATTTTTATTGACATCGGAAAAAGTGTCGCTTATAATTCTACTTTTAGGAGGTAGTGTCTTGAAACAGTGTGTTATTTTCGGGTTGCTCTTTCTTATTTTAATAAACGTTTCAGCGATTTGTAAAGCACAAGAATTAGTATTGCACCTACCCTTTGATACTTTAGAAGGAAAAGTCGCAAAAGATATATCCGAATTCGGCAACGATGCGACCTTCAAAGGTTCACCGAAACTCATTGAAGGTGTTTTTGGGCAAGCACTGGAATTCGACGGAAAAACCTCTGGACAAATTCCCGACCATGCGAGTCTTGACATTGTCGACGGAATCACCATTGAATTCTGGGCAATTGTGAAAGGCGGAGAAGCAATTCAGAGTGGCGTAGAAAAAGGAACGGCTTGGGTTTCTGGGCTGTATAACCTTGCTGCACTCTACAATGGTGGAACTATTCTTCAATTCTTCGACCTGCCAGATGCCTGTAACGATGATAATATTGGTCCCAGCATTCAGGATGGAGAATGGCATTTTCTTGCTGGAACATGGGACGGTAAAACGATCCTGCTCTATATCGATGGCGAATTGGAAGCAGAAATGGCGTGTAAGGGTGAATTAAAACCAAACAACGATCCGCTTTTTATTGGCGCACGCGGCGGAACCGGTCGTTTTCTTACGGGTGCCTTAGATGAAATTAAAATGTATAACTACGCCTTAACCAAGGAAGAGTTGCTCAGAGATATGGAAGAGCCTGTTGTACTGCATGTCGATGCACAGGACAAATTAACGACCGTCTGGGCACGCCTCAAAACGAACTAACTGGCACCTCAAAGGAGGTTTGATGAAAGCGACACGTTATCTTTTGGCGCAGCTGACCAGCCAAAACTTACTACACAAAAGTCCAATATTTCTTCTTTTATTCCTAACCTTAATCGGCTGCGCGCTTCCTTTTGGGAACCAACTAACGCCTGAAGAGCAGGCCGCGGTCGTCACAACCGACAAAGGCACCTTCGTGCTTGAGTTCTACCCCGATGCTGCCCCCGTGGCAGTGGACAATTTCATTAAGTTGATTAACCAAAAGTTTTACGACAGCTTAACATTTCATCGGAAAGTTGATGCACCCGGCTTGAATATCATTCAAAGTGGGTGTCCAAAAGGCGATGGATCAGGAGGTCCCGGTTGGACGATTATTGACGAATACACCAATCCGAATCAACGTCCACATGTCAGAGGCACTGTGGCGATGGCACGGGTGCCAGACACGCCGAACTCATCCGGGAGCCAATTTTACATTTGCTTCAAACCCCAACCCCATCTTGACGGCAACTACACTACCTTCGGCGGTGTAATTCAAGGTATGGATGTCGTCGATCGCTTAGAGATAGGCGATGTCATGACAAAAATCCGATTGGAGGCGAAGTCAAAATATGTTAAGGCAACAGCAGAGTAAGCAACACCAGCAGTTCGCATCTGCAGCACTCTTGGTTTTAGCGACTTTATTCGCGACCTTCGTGCTGAGTTGCGCACAAGAAGAGCAGCAAGCACCTGCACCGCGCGCACGCCGCGCTGGCACAGGCACCGCAACAACCGCAGCGAAACCACAGATTGATCCAGCAGCAGTGGTCGCCGTCATTGAAACGGCAAAAGGCACCATCGAATTTGAATTCCTTGCCACTGAAGCACCAGAAACGTCTAAGAACTTCATCAAAAACGCGCAAGTGATGTATTACAAAGGTGAAAAGTTTAATCGCGCAGAAGAACTCCTTATCCAAGCAGGTTCAAAACTTGCTGCTGGAGATACACTCCCCATTGAGAACGGTTCACAAGAGATGTCGCGAGGTGTCGTAGCTATGGCGAAAGAAGAAGGGGCGAGTGTTTCATACGCCTCTGAATTCTTTATCTGCCGAGGTGACGCGATCCTTGACAGTAATTACACCATTTTTGGAAACGTTATCAGCGGGATGGACGTAGTTGACAGTATTACAGTTGACGACGTGATCACCAACATCACCATTCGGGATAAGCAATAGCAGCAACGATGTAACGGTTGGTACAATGCCAATCGTTACATCTCACCCTATTATTTTGGAGGCATATATGGCATTAACAGTTATCCGTACGGCTCGTCCAAGCCCTATTTGGCAAGAGAGTTACGTGCGTGTGGAAAAAGGACAGAGACTTATTATCGACGCGGAAGGCGCGTGGTCACCAGATTTGCAAAATCGGACGGGATGGTGCGGTGCTGACGGTGTCCCGAAGACACCAGGCTCCGATGGTTACTTACTTCCCGGCACAAATATCGGCGCACTCATCGCCAAAATCGGAGATGTCGTTTTTGCTGTCGGCTCCCGTTATGACAATCCCGCTCCCGCCGACGGTGTTATTTTTCTCGCAATGAACGAAAATCCAAACAATAATAACCAAGCAGGGAGTTTACTCGCACAAATCATTATCTTTGATAACGAATAGCGAACTTTTTCTACAAACATCCGCTGCCTATATCAAGAAAATTAGACTCAGGAGTAATATTATATGGAAGAGACTACGGTTCAGGAAGAAGCACAGCAACTTCCACCTGTCGATTTTATTAGTTACCTTGCCAACCTTGTAGAAACGGGACGGCTCTACTTAGAGGGAATCCCGAACCCCGAAACGAACGAGGTCGTTACAAACTTCCCACTCGTGAAACATATTATTGATACGATTGAGATGCTTGAGGAAAAGACGAAAGGCAACCTCACCGCACCGGAAGCCAACTTTTTGGCGAATACCCTCTATGAACTCAGAATGGGCTATGTCCGTGCCATCAGTAGACAGGAAGCAGCTACAGAAGAAGAAACAGCAACTGGCGAAACTGAAGAAACCGAAGAAGAGGCTTCCACTGATAACACCGAAAACGCCTCTTAACCGATGACCTTTCAAGGGTTGAGACAGGCGATCCCGCGTTACAGTTTTAACACTGCCGATTTTCACGAATTATTTACCATAAATGGGGTTAACCACGTTAAACTTTCGAGGAGAATCGTTTATGGAATTCTATCACGGCACAACATTAAGCAGTGCAAGAGGGATCGTTGAAAATGGGTTTCGCCCACGTGGTGGAGCTGTCTGGTTCACAACAAATTGGAACTATGCTAAGAACCGCGCGGATCAAAAGGCACGACGGCGGCGGGGTCGACCGGTCGTACTCAAAACCGAACTGGAGGTCGAAAAACTCCGTGCACACCTCGGTAATGGCAGAATCCAAATACGGGGTGGCATTATAGCGATTCACCAACAGATGCAGGTCCAACTCTTAGAGGCGAATTCTTTTGAATTCCTTGCGTGTCCAGTTGCACTGGCACAATGGGTTAACGACCAATTGGGGCTTTACTCCCACAACGGCGTGAGTCGAAACCATTGGGGTATTGCGCGGTTGGCACATTGGATGAACAACCGAATGCGAGCGGGCACTGGAAACCAAATCAGTCGGCAAGAGTTTTTTATCAAAGGCAGACAATGGTTACCGGCATTCTTTGACAAGATTCCGTTTAGTCCTGAGGTGCTACCTATTCAGCATCTTCACAATGACACTATCGAGGTCCGCGTTCTTTATCCAGAGACGAAGGAGGAACCGCTTGAACCAGCGAAAGTTGATACCCTCCACACCAAAGCAGTCGCCGACATTTTTGATGAGAATCCAAAGCGACGGGTGCGCGGTCTTCAATCTCTCGAAAAAATCGGGACTGAAGATCTATTTGAGTGGTGTGTATTGCATCTTGAAGATGAATCAGTGGATGTGGTATGTAACGCTTTGCGAATCATGTGCCGATGCGATGACGGGTATGTCGCCCCTATTCTACCGCACGCTGAATCTAAAAATAGACGAATTCGTGCCGGTGCACTCGCAGCACTCGCAAAACACGATTTTGATGATGCCGAACGTTGGTTTGAACGTGGACTCAAAGACCCAGCAGCGTGTGTACGCATGGAAGTCGCAAAACTTTTGTCCACATTGGATAGGATTGAGCATCGTACCCTCTTTGACATTGCCCGGCACGATCCGAATCCTGCTGTCAAGCGCAGTGCCAGAAAGCGGCATTAGACGCAAAAAAACCAGAGGAATTTCCAATAGACATGCTCCAGAAGTACCAAGCGCGTCTATGAGATAGGAGAATGAATTATCAACGCAAGATCCTAATTGCCCCTATACTGCTCGTGAGCTTGATCGTAACGGGAACCGTTGGTTACCTATTCCTCGAAAGGGATAATCCGGAGGGAGAGTGGGAACTTCTCGATGCGGTCTACATGACTGTTATCACCCTAACAACTGTCGGTTATGGCAACATGGGAATGAGTGATGCTGGACGAGTCTTTACCCTGTTTCTGCTCATCGGTGGGTTTGGGGTGTTTACCTATTGTGTTACAATCGCTACCGCATTTCTAATCGAAGGACAACTACAAAGTTTTTTCCGACAACAAAAAATGATTCGAACTGTTGATAAATTATTTAACCATTATATTATCTGTGGGCTTGGTGATACTGGCGTGCATGTACTTGACGAAATGCTGAAGGCAGAAGTAGATTTCGTCGGTATTGAAGTCGAGGAAGAACGACTCATCCACCTCTCTGATACACGAAATTTTCTATACCTTCAAGGTGATGCAACCGATGATGAATTACTCATGCGGGCAGGCATTGAGCGCGCCCAAGGACTTGTTACATGTCTTAGCCGCGATCAAGACAATCTTTTTGTGGTGATCTCTGCAAGAAAATTGAATCCACGTTTAAAGATAGCATCTAAAGCCGTTGAAGACAATTCCCCCGGAAAACTCATCACCGCCGGGGCAGATGAAGTCGTCCTACCCGATCACATTGGTGGGCTCCGCCTTGCATCCGGCATACTTCAACCACAACTCGTCGGATTTTTGGAAAGTATGACCCAAAATCGACAGGGGGCACAATTTACTGAATCCATCATCCAAAAAGATTCTCCTTTAGATGGGATTTCTCTTAAAGCCGCGAGTATTCAAGAGCAAACTGGGCTGGTTGTCGTCGCAATTCAGGATAGCGACGGCGCATTTCTCTATAATCCGCCCGGAGATAAGAAAATGGTAGCCGGTGATGCCTTGTTAGTCATAGCCAGCCAGAAACAACTACACACATTACATAAACTTACTGGCGATTTAGGTTAGTGGAAAAGCGTTGACCTCTTAGCCTTCTCAGTGATATAATAGTGTTAAGATTTACTGGATGAGGTTTGAACCTCACCTACATAAAGAGCACACTTATAAAAAACATTTTATAGTGAAATCTATAAATAAAGAGACATCTTGTAGGGGCACCCCTTGTGGGTGCCTGCAACACACCGTTTACAATGTCTAATTAATTCTAAACTTTACTATAAATTAACACCAGTTGGAAGGAAATAGATGTATGCTCGCAACGGTACTAAGCAGTGCGATGTTGGGAATTGATGCCTATATAGTGAAAGTCGAGGTAGATGTCGCCGGTGGAATGCCGTACTTCAGCACAGTTGGCTTGCCGGACAGTGCTATCAAAGAGAGTCGGGACCGGGTTACTGCAGCCATTAAAAACTCCGGTTTCTACTTCCCTCCAACCCGAATCACAGCGAACTTAGCACCTGCTGACATCCGAAAAGCGGGCTCAGCGTTTGATCTTCCCATCGCAATCGGCGTTATGGCGGCTACAAATCAAGTAAGCCTGGAAAGTCTTGAGAATACCATGATTCTGGGCGAACTCGCACTCGACGGAAGCATCCGCGGTATACCGGGTGGACTCCCTATAGCCATCACTGCAAAAGAGAACAACATTCAAAATCTCATTTTACCTGCTGAAAACGCGAGAGAGGCGGCGATTGTTGAAGATGTGAACATCTATCCGGTTGCGAGTTTGTCAGAGGCTGCAGCGTTCCTCAATTCGGAGAAGGAAATAGTACCAGAACCACACACGCTCAATACTGACGAGGACACCGAAGCCTCAGAACCGCTCCTTGATCTACTCGATGTGAAAGGGCAAGAACACGTTAAGCGCGCGATTGAAGTTGCCGCTGCAGGTGGGCATAATCTTATCATGATCGGACCACCCGGTTCGGGAAAGACCATGATTGCGAAGCGGATCCCATCAATTCTACCGAGACTGTCTATAGACGAATCCTTAGAAACGACGAAAATCCAAAGCACCATCGGCATTCTCCCAAGTGACACTCCTTTGGTTGTAACGCGTCCATATCGCTCACCACATCATACAATCTCAGACGCAGGCTTAATCGGTGGTGGAAAGATGCCGCGCCCCGGTGAGGTGAGTCTTGCACACAATGGCGTGCTCTTTTTAGACGAACTCCCCGAATTCCGACGAAACGTTCTTGAAGTCATGCGACAACCGCTTGAGGACCGGCAAGTAACCATCTCCCGGGCATCAGCATCGCTTACTTACCCTGCAAACTTTATGCTCGTTGCTGCCATGAATCCTTGCCCTTGCGGATTTTTCAGTGACCCAAGTCGGGACTGTAAGTGCTCACCCAACCAGATTCAGAACTATGTTTCCCGTATCTCTGGTCCACTATTGGACAGAATCGACATCCAGGTGGAAGTCCCAGCGGTGAAACATGCGGAACTCGCCGCCGAGACAACCGGTGAAACCTCGGCACACGTCCAAGAACGCGTTGAAGCAGCACGTCAAGTCCAACACCAACGCTTCGCTGGAACAACAATACACGCCAATGCAAACATGGAATCGAAGCAGATACGAGAATACTGCAAAGTTGACGACCAAGCGCAAGATCTGCTTCGGGTTGCGATTAATCAATTAGGGCTGAGCGCGCGTGCCTACGACCGGATTTTGAAGGTGGCGCGCACCATTGCAGACTTGGATCGAAACCCGAATATAGAGGCGATGCATGTCTCTGAAGCCATACAATACCGGAGTTTAGATCGCAGTTTCTGGAAAGAGTAATTTTTTATTCAGATTTTCATGAAAAGAACATCGCAATAAGTCGTTTTGGGATTGGTTAAATCTGGTATAACTTAACGGAATTAGTCGTTTTGGACTTGCAGAAAGTTCTAAATAGTTTACACGATACTTTTGGATTTGACAAGACAAAAATTATCTGATACAATGTTAACTAAATCAAATCCACTAAAAACGAATTAGTTGTCTTAACTTGAAATTCAAAATTGAATTCCCATATTAGCAAAGGAGTATAAAAATGCAAGATAGTCCGATCATAGCAGCAGAGAAAGCAAGGATTAAAAGGGAAGTAGAAAAAGAGATGGTACAAGAGCAGATATTGGTGGTTTTAACTACTATATCTGAACAGTTAGCAGAAATTTTAGAACACTTAAAATCTTCCGAATCAACTTCTAATACGAAGTGATACTCTAACACCTCTTTATGCTCTATTATTAAGAAAAAACGGCAACACCTGTTCCGGTATTGCCGTCTGATTTATGGTCTGTCGGGTCAAATTTCCTCTGCCCATATTATCCATCCGTCTACATCAAATTCTATATCTTCAATATACAATGTGAAGGTATAGGTTCGTCCTGAACGATACCGATTTAGGCTTTTGGGGCTTTCGTAGTCTGTGATAAAGAAAGTTACGTCCCAATAGCCTGTTTCAAGTGAAATACCGCCTCCGTAATCTAAATCAGCACGATCAAATAGAACAGTTGCTTTAATTCTAATCTTCTCATTTTCATAGAGGTCTCCACCATTTATCGCGTCATTCACAACTTCTGACATACTGACTTCTTCTATAGGCGAGAATGGGTTATCTGCACCACACCCAACCAAGAGTATGATGCATAAAGTCAGATAAAACTGAAAGTATTTCATAATTCCTCTTTACTGGTAAGATTTTAGCGAGCCAAATCCAAATGAGACACCAAATTGTGCAGATATTGAGTCTCTCGACGGGAAATAGTCGGTTTGAGCAAAGAAAGCAAGTGCGTAATCCGCATGATAAGCATAACCTATATGTGTTATCGCAGATATACCTGTTCCAAAACCACCAGAGTATGCCGGACCAATTCCCCATTGGAGAAGTGCCTCTTTTGAAAGATAATATCCTGAAGTGATAAAACCTGATAATGCTATATCTTCGGATTTGAAATCATAATTTAGTGTGCCAAGTATGCCAAGACTATTAAAGTGTGCCAATCGCCCACCACTACGACTGTGTTCTAAATATGTGTGATAGAAGCCGTTAATACCAACGAATAATCTATCTGTGCTGTCGTCTATATCATAAATCCCACCATGGAAACCAACAAAATCAAATTCATTCCATAAATGTGATACACCTTCATTTGCATGTGTATCACTAACCACCTGATATGTTAAGTATAGAACTAATAAAATCTTTCGCATTATCCTCTCTCCTCTGGTAATCCTTAATTAAGTCAAATATGCTACACCACTAAACCCGGATACCCGATTCTTAAAAAGAGAGAGGGTATCCCCGGCGACCAAACCGCAATATCCAATTTACATTAGATATGGGATACCCATAGTCCTATAGATATTGCAGTTTGGTCATGAGACAGATTTTACAGGAAGATTAGAAAAAAGGAAAGAAAAAACTTGACAATGCGATTCTGCTATTCTGATTAATTCCAAACAAAAATATTTTTAACTTGAAAAAAAGAGAAATATTAAACCCTTCTTTATATTTTACGTCCAAATTGTATAAGATACAGATTTGTTACACAATTTGGACGTAAAATATAAAATTGACAAAAAAATACATTTTTGGTATCGTTTGGTACAGTGAGCGTTTAAACGTTCCATTTTGAATAATAGAAAGGAGTGTTAAATCGTGAATGAAAATTTGGATTTCTCCGAAAAGCAGAAGGAATTTTTAAGAGGTTTGCTCACAGAAACTTTTTCACCTCTTGAAAGGAGTGTGAATACAGCACTCTATCGTTATGAACTTGTATCCGAGCATGTATTAAATCTTGAGCGTGTTATCAATGAGGCAATTAAAAGTATTGAGGATAACCTTCCAGCAACAAAGGAGGGCAAGAAACAGAAGTTGGTTTCAAATAAGACTCGTGCAGTAGCACGAGAGAGTCGTGAGAGATTACAGATTTCTGTTCAAGCATAGGTGCTTTATTGATCTAATGAAAGCCATTGACTGTTTCAGTCAGTGGCTTTCGTCTTTTTTAGACTTTCATACTTCCATTGACAAACTTCGTCCAAATACAATCAAGGTTTCGGGAGTTATAGACATAACAACGTTCAGCGACATAAAGTGGGGTATACTCAACACTGTACCAATGGTGAGATCCATGATACGCCTTTTTCAGTAAATTCCAAAATCCCTCTATTGTATTCGTATGCTTATCACCATCAACGTATTGCTCTTGGTGATTTATGATATGGTGCTTAAGTTGGCTGCCAAGTGTTTTATAGCCACGGTATTCGTCTGTCATAAGTTCCGATTCCTTGACGTTCACAACTCTGCGTATGAATTCAAGGATAGCACGTCCTGTTAATCCTTTCGCAACTTCAGCAACGACTTGACCGCCTCGCTCTACCGCACCAATCACAGCGGTTTTATCCGTTCCACGCCCCCGCTTGGCTGGCACTCTATCCTCTGTCTTGTTCTCTTTGCGAGGTTTACCACCTATGTAGGTTTCGTCTGCTTCTATGATACCTTGTAGCAGTATAGAACTGGTCTTATTCGCCATTTCTGCTCGTATGCGTGTCTGAAGATACCACGAAGCCTTCTGCTTCAGGTCTAAATCACGTGAGAGTTGATAACTGGACAGGCTTTTCTTCGCATTGACGATAAGCGATATGGCAAGAAACCACTTCTGAAGCGGTATCTTTGTGCCGTGAAATACTGTGCCACAGGTTACTTTGAATGAAGCACTACAATCATGGCAATTCCAGCGTCCTACACGCCCTTCACCTTCTTCTTTCTTACGAACCACGTCTTTACTCTCACAATGGGGACAAACAGCCGTTCCACGCCAACGTATCCGTTCCAAATGCTCTATGCACGCCTCTTGGTCAGGGAAGCGTGCCATGACTTCTATGAGATTCATAAAAAAAGACACCTCTCCATAAAAAAGAGTTGCCTTCTTCTTATATCTTTTGATATAATATAGTTAACACTACTACAGAAAAAAGCAACTCATTTTTCTGTGTGATATAGGGAGGTTGCACCCTCCCTATTAACTTACCTATATTATACCATTTTTTAGTCAATTAAGTCAAGCAAAAAAGTGCAAAAAACATAGTAAATACAAGGGGTTATGGCACTTTTTTGGAAATAAATATCAAGATAGATAAGGGGTGATAAAGCAATGGAAAAACCACGAAAAATAAAAGAACTGGGTATAAATACTAAGGATTTGGAATCTATCAAAATCAGTTCGGAAACAAAGAAGTTATGGAAAAACACACAAGAAGCGGGAATCCGTTTTGAAATAGAAGATAGAAATAGTATGCACCTCAAAACAGATTTTGATAATATGCACATTTCTAACACAACATACGCTGAAGTCCAAAAAACAAAAATCTACTTTGAATCTTGTATAAAAAAGTCTAAAAATGAGTTGATTAAACTTGTCCTTTTCCGAACACGGCTTGAAGAACTACTGCATATTTTAGAATCGTCTGAAATTGACGAAACTAATTCTGACCTTATTGACCAATGTATAAAAACTATCTCAGAAAAATATCAAGATTAAATTAACAACCCCAAAAATAAACCAATTTTCAACATTCTAAAACAAGAAAAACCCCACTGAATACATGGGTTTAAAGCGGATTTCCAAAATTATTTTTCAATCCCAAAACGACTTATTGCGAAGAACATTATACAACGAAAAAAGCGGAAAAATGCAACCTAATTTCATTATCTTTCTAACGGACGACCAAGGATACGGCGACCTGTCCTGCATGGGGGCAACCGACTTCAAAACGCCACATCTCGACAGAATGGCAGCTGAGGGTGCCCGCTTCACAGATTGGTACTCGAATTCACCCGTCTGCTCCCCATCGCGCGCATCCCTATTGACAGGACGATATCCATGTCACGCTGGAGTCCGCTCCATTTTAGCAGGACACCGAACGGCTACAGGACTACCGCCATCTGTTCCTTCACTCGCAACCGCACTCAAGGAACGCGGCTACTACACAGCAATGTCCGGGAAATGGCATTTAGGACTCGCCGAGGGCTCACGTCCGGAACACCACGGGTTCGACGATTGGTTCGGCTTCATGGCAGGGTGCATTGACTTCTTCTCACATATCTTCTACTGGGCTTTAGGACAGCATGGCATCGACCAAACACACGACCTCTGGGAAAACGGTGAAGAGATATACCGAAACGGTGAATATTTTACGGAGCTCATCACTGAATACGCCATCCGATATATCCGAAAGTCGGTTGAACTCGGCAAACCTTTTTTCCTCTACGTCCCTTACAACGCACCGCACTATCCGATGCACGCACCGCAAAAATACGTGGACCGGTTCCCGGATTTGCCGTGGGACAGACAAATTATGGCGGCGATGCTCAGTGCAGTTGACGATAGTGTCGGCGAAATTTTCGCCGAATTAGAACGACTCGGACTCGCAGAAAACACCTTCTCCTATTTCCAGAGTGACAACGGTCCCTCACGCGAAACTCGAAATTGGTTAGACGGCACGCAAGACCCTTACTACGGCGGCACCGCCGGTAAACTGAAAGGACATAAATTCAGTCTCTACGAAGGTGGTATCCGTTCACCCGGAATTATGAATTGGCCCCAGCGAATCCCTGCGGGTCAGGTAATCGATGAAGTCGGCGCAGCAATGGATGTATTCCCGACTTTCCTCGCCGCAGCAGGCGGAGATCCTTCCGAGTACGAACTTGACGGACTCGATGTTCTACCGATGGTGACAAATGGTGAATCTACACCGCACAGCAAAATCTATTGGGAGATGGGCAAGCAAACTGCCGTGCGTCGTGGCAATTGGAAATTGGTGCTCAACGGTCAATTGGTAGAAGGGGCACCTCCCGAAGACGATGTGCATCTGGCGGATCTCGAAACCGATATGGGTGAAACGAGAAATCTGAAAGACGATCACCCGGAACTTACCACCGAACTCACAGAATCAGCACAGGCATGGCGCGAAGGCATTGAAACGCATTGGGAAACCAAATGGGTCAATCCGAACGGGACAACCGGTTACGTCAAGGAGTCATAGAGTGCTAACTGACAGCCAAGATGCCTACGGGCACCTCCTTTCTGATTATCATAATGGTCGAGAAAACGTCGAAATTGTGGAGAGAGAAGATAGATTTATCGATACAAGTCGTCTGGGACCTCTTAACTATTTCGCTGAATATGCGGATTGGGCTGAGCATCAAAAACTCGCTATAGCGGATGCCACCGGACGCGTTTTAGATATTGGCTGTGGTGTAGGACGGCACTGCCTCTATTTACAAGAACAGGGGCATGATGTTTTAGGAACGGACATCTCACCATTAGCCATTCAGACCTGTAAAAGTCGTGGACTCAAAAATGCTCTTATCAGCCCAATCACGCAGTTAAGTTCCAAGATGGGGACATTTGACACAATTCTCATGATGGGACATAATTTCGGACTCGTTGGAAACTATAAAAGAGCAAAGTGGTTATTGAAACGTTTCGCGGCTATGACAACAGATACCGCGAAAATTATCGCCGAAACAATGGATCCATATCAAACGACGGAACCGGTTCATTTAGCCTATCATCAATTTAACCGGGATCGGGGACGCATGAGTGGACAACTGCGCCTGCGAATCCGTTACCGGCAATATACCACGCCGTGGTTTGATTATCTGTTTGTTTCAAAAGCCGAGATAGAGGACATCCTTGATGACACAAAGTGGCAGGTTGAACGCTATATAGACGCAGCCAATACACCGACTTATGTTGCAATTCTATCCAAACGTATGCATTCTTGATTTTAATTATCTTAGTCGGCGTGCTGTTGGTAAAGGCGTTGCTTAGTGTGTTTTTGCTTGGGGTGTTTCTGCGTATTTCTGCGGATTTCCGCAAGGAACCTTGCCCGTTATTAAACCTCTGTTAGTGAAATCGGGATCCTCGCTGAAAAACGAGATATGCCATGATACTTTTTAAATTTGCCTTTATTACGGACACACACCTGTATTTAAACGCGCCAAGAAACTTCGCAGGTGGACTTCAACAACAAAAAAACAGTCTCGCACTCTATGAAAAGTTGGTTGAACAACTCAACACCTTTGAACCCGACTTTGTGGTTCATGGTGGAGATATCGTGTGTGGTGGTAAGAGTTTCGACATGTCTGCTGAAGAATATGAAGCCACGCTTGACGGTGCGAAACAACTCGGACAACGCATGAATGCCCCCTGCTATTACATCCCGGGTAATCACGATTTACATCCGGAGACAGGTTCCAAAGATGCCTTCTTGGCACGTTTCAGCACCAACGGCATGGGCTCCATCAGTTTTGTGCATGAAAACATCCGATTTATTCTCCTCGATTCACAGGAGGTACCGGAAGACCTCACACATGGGTATATCAGCACCAACCAGTTGGCATGGGCGGAGCGCGAATTAAAAAGAGCACGAGATTACGAGCAAGA
>JAPPBX010000099.1 GCA_026702755.1 Candidatus Poribacteria bacterium
TTATTGTATCACAATCTTGTTTTAGAGAGTGGTCTAAATTTCCGGTGGCAGTACATGCTCTATACAGATTTGTTCAGCAAAATTATAGATTATACTTATAGCAGACAACACAGACCCGTCAAAATTACACAACCACCATCTTTGGAGATAACGACTTTAGGAGAAACGCTCCGTCAATCGGCGGTGGATGTGCTGCTGCTCTGCTTCTTTGCTGTGATATTGACAACCGTGGCATTTCTGAAATTCTTCCGTTCCGATATTTGATGCGAAGTCCGACTCAGTATGTTAATGATAGCCGAATTACTGGCAACGTTTAAAACGCGTCTTGAGAATATAGACGCATATTGTCCAAAGGTTAGACTTGAAACATGGGGCAACACAACGCCTCTGAATTAAAAGGAGATGCTAAAAATGAAACGCATTTTTCACTGGGGAGAAACTCTCGCAAGGCTTCCATTCTTCGCAACTTTAGGATTCGCCATCCTTTTGTGGGGAGGCACCTATGCATATACACAAGGTTCCGAAACTGGATCGTCGAATACACACGTAAAAAGTGAATCCATTGAATTCACTCCGACAGTGTCATCCAATTATAAAAGGTATACCGGTCCTCAAAACGCGCAGGAATTGATGAAAGCGTTAGATGCGGATTACAATAAGGGACTGTCAAAGAAGCTACCAGAGACCATACCAGAGACCAAAGTGATTATATCCAATGGCAGCTTAGTGATTCGCAACGGGGAGATATTAGAACGGCCAAAAGCCACGACTTATAGCAGCGACCTCACAATAAGTGAGATAGATGCAAGGTATCCACGAGCGGAATGGCTTCAGCTGCTTTTGGATAAAGGCATCACTATAGATAACTCCGACGAGTATGCGTCCTTGCTATCAAAGCGTTACCTTTTGATCCTCTTGGAAGACAATCCGGATTTGTATGAGGCAGGGTTTCGCGGTATTCCACCAACAGATGATTGGGAAACTTATAAAGCCGCTTACATCAATAAGTTGGTAAGTAAGCACACTGGGAAACAGATTGAACGTAGTAGAGAGCAAATTAAACTTGCCCTTAAACGCAGTAAGGAATCAATTGTGCGCGCTATGACTCAACTTGAACATAAGGCGTTGAAATCACAGCAGCTTGAGCATGTTAGGAAGCAACTTGAGCATGTAAGGAAACAGATTGCGCGCGCACAAGAGGCTTTAGAACGCTCCGAAGAACCGATGCATCCTCAGGAACCACTTCCTCCTGACGAGCCAAATTAGAATAAAATTAAAGGGAGTTCAATATGTTGATGACGTTAGTTCAAAAAGAGGTGATGCATCATATTCTGAGCGTCCGGTTTGTTATGCTCCTTTTGATGTGTCTATTGCTTGTTCCGTTGACTCTCTCTATCAATCATCAAAACTATCGTAAAAACCTTTTGGATTACCAAGAATCCGTTAAACTGTCAAACATCGAAGAAAAGATCATAAATCCGAGTATGGAACTGGAACCGGAGCTGGAAGTCTCTAAACTCTTCCTCAAACCGACACCCTTGAGCGTTTTCGCAAATGGATTGGGGGACGCACTGCCAAGTTATCTGGGGATGACGCGTAATGGGATTACCCAAGGTCCACCGGCGACCGTTTCCGACTCTATTGCCCACCTTTTAGGGCATCTCGATTTTCTGTTTGTCATCGGCACTGTCTTCAGTTTGCTGGCACTGTTGTTTACCTTCGATGCCGTTGCTGGGGAAAGAGAAGCCGGCACGTTGCGGATTAATTTAGCGAACGCCCTGCCACGCGACCTTTTTTTATGGAGCAAACTCATTGGCGGATACATCGTGTTCGTGGTGCCGTTTTTGGTAGCGTTTCTCTTCGGTTTACTCGTCATCGTCTGGCAAGGGTTTCCCCTGGGTGAGCCAGAGGTTTTCCCACGCGTCATGATTCTGATGCTCGCCGCGCTGCTCTACATCGGTGTATTTTTCGCCATCGGCACGGTGATTTCCACCTATTTAGATAACGCCAAAACAGCCCTCATCGTCGCCTTCACTGTCTGGGTATTCGCTGTGCTGATTGTGCCACGCATCGGGTTTGTCGCTGCGAAATTAATCGTACCCACAAAAACCGCGCAGAGCGTTTATCTCGAAAAGACTGCACTCCGCGAAAATTTCAATGCTGAACTTGAAAAAAGAAAAAAGGAGATGCACCAAGAATTCTGGAAAGATCGTCCGAAGGCTTCCCATGAACAGATGTTTGCAGTAGGACAGGAGTTCGATAAACTGGTGCAACCGCTTGAAGGCGCATATAAGCAGAAATTCGCGGATCGCACCGACCAGATAGATAGGAACTATCAGCGAGAGAAAGCGCGACAGGAAGCGGTCGGCGAAACCCTCTCACGAATCACACCGACATCTTCCCTAATTTATCTCACCACGAACTTGACACAGACTGGAAAGATTAAAAAACACAACTATTTTGAAGCAGCGGATCGTTATTATGGCGCACTTCACGCGGATCTGTTCAGTAAAATAGTAGATCACGCTTCCGTCAGAAGTTACCATCCCGATGATCTCTACACAATTGCGCAGCCACCGCCTATAGCAGTCCCTTCTTTAGATGAAACGTTAAGGCACTCACTGATGGATGTGCTCTTCCTATGCTTCTTTGCGGTGGTGTTGACAACCGCAGCGTTTCTGAAATTCTTCCGCTCCGATATTTGATACGAAGTACTTTGCGGGAGACTAATGATAGCCGAATTATCAGCGATGTTCATTGCGTTACGCAAATACCTCGCCTTTTTTGGCGAATATTGTTCAAAGGTTAAACTTCAAACACGAGGCAACATAACGCCTCTGAATTAAAAGGAGATACTAAGAATGGAAAGTACTTTGAGTATGCGGTTCTGTGTACGTTCGGTATCCGGTACATCTTCAATGATAACCACTGAACTTGAAATTATATCACCGAGTATGCGGTCCAATGACAAGAAATATACCGGTTCCCAAAATGTCCAAGAACTGATGAAAGCGTTAGATGCGGATTACAATAAGGGACACGCAAAAACCGAAGTAAGCCTATCGCGCAAGGACAACGGTATAGAAACTGAAAGTTATAGCAGTAACCTCACAATAAGTGAGATAGATGCAAGGTATCCACGGGCGGAGTGGCTCCAGCTGCTTTTGGAGAGAGACATCATCATAGGAAACTTCTACGAGTATGCCTCCACCCTGTTACATCGGCATGCTTTGGCACTTCTGGAAGACAATCCGAATCTGTGGCAGTCAGGAGTTCTTGATATTCCACCGACAGATGACTGGGAAACGTATAAAGCGGCTTACATTGACAAGCTGGTAGAAATTAATTGAACGCCCCAAAGCGGAGATTGAACGCAGTAAGGAACAAATCGAACGCGCCAAGGTGAGGTCTTCGTCCGCTTTTCTATAGGACAAAGTGATAAACCCTTTGGCTATTCTGTTCCATCGATATTGTGAGGCTTACGCGCCATATGCTTCTCTGAGTGCTGTCTAAGCAAACACCAGAAGCAAAGAATTAGCGTAAGCCTTGCTTAAAATTGCGGCTTTTCAGTCGAAAAATTCAATTTATTTCAGGTTATGCACCCTTTCCCTCTCAAAATAGTATCTTTAATTATAAAAGGGTTCGAGTAACATGAGTAGGACTTACGCAAATTTCTGGTAAACTTTAAGGTCCACCCACTGCTGGACGAGGTTTAAAACCTCGCCAGCAAAGAGGGCTGCGTAAAAAAGCTCAAGTAACATGAGTTGAAAATAAAACAAAGATTATATTAGAATGGAGTAACATCATGAAAGCCTTAAGCATTGGATTGGGCATATTTATCCTAACCTGTTCCGCAGGGGCAGAGGTATTTCTGGAAACTTTTGATGATAGAGATATTATAGAACAGTTGCAGGAACTGAAAATATTAAATGGGCATGCCGGGTTCCATTCTTTGAAAATTGTTCGCGGGCAACTTGAGTCTTTAATAATTGGTAATCAGCGTGTGACGCGTTTATTTGTCATCGGGGATGAAGAGTGGCAAGATTACGATATTGAGATTGACGTTAAGCCACTCCGAAAACATGGACCTGCCCATATTATGATTGGCTCGCGGATTCATAAGGACAAAAAAGATCAGACATGGGGAGTCCTCTGTACAATTGGGGATATGCCGATCCCCGAACCTGAATCCATGGCGCGTTGTTTTGGTGGTAACTTAATCAATCAAAAGGCTTTTCTGCACTATAAAACTAAACCTTATCGCTCCTTAAACGTGAAAAGTTGGTCTCACCTGAAGTTGAGCGTTCATGGAAAACGCTTGACTTTTTGGATTAATGGCAAGCAAGTTCTCGGACCCGTAATTTTAGAAGCGAAAAATTTTGGACATGGGAACGAGTTTCCTGACTATCCGAAGGGTAAAGTCGGTTTCGGGGTCGCAAATTATTCCGTGCTTTTTGATAACTTTCGCATCACCACCGGTGACGATATTCCAAAATCTGTAACACCGAGAACAAAACTTGCGACCACTTGGGGCAACTTGAAGAAGTTTTAGAGAAATATCTTTTAGACGCGAATTCACACTAACGCTAATTCAATCCACTCATCAATCACGGAGTATTCTATGAAAACAAAAGACGATGTTCAACTGATTCGTAAAATCTTGTCCGGTGATGACGCAGCGTTCAATGCCTTAGTCCGAAAGCACCAGAAAGGTATTCACGCGCTTGCGTGGCGAAAAGTTGGCGATTTTCACGTTGCCGAAGAGATTACGCAAGATACTTTCCTTCAAGTATATAAGAATCTTGCGCAGCTCAGGAATCCGAAGCAGTTCTCCGGATGGATGTATGTCATCGCCAATCGACTCTGCCTTAAATGGCTTCAAAAGAACATAAAGAGCAAATCTGTGATGCAATCGTTGGAGGACACGCCTGTGGAAGAAATCGAAGAATCTTCTTACACACATTACGTATCGGAACAACGGCTGACAGAGAGCACCGAACATCGCCATGAACTCGTCAAAGAACTTCTGGCAAAGCTGCCGGAGAGTGAGCGCACAGTGGTAACGCTCCACTATCTCGGAGAGATGACCGCGAAGGAGATTGGGAAACTCTTAGGGGTGTCGCGGTGAATACGATCAAGAGTCGACTTCGCCGGGGACGCGAGCGTTTACAGGAACAACAAGAAGAACTATTGGTTCGCGAAACACTTGGGAGCATCCCATTCCCGGCTCAAGTAACTGAGCGTATCATGCAGGAAGTGGCTAATATGAAACCGATACCGCCTCCGGTTGGTAAACCTTTACTACCGTGGGCGGCTTTCGGCACGGCTGTAGCTTTGGTAATATTGCTGCTCGGTGCGAGCAACCAATACCTTGCGCGTTTTCAAAAGCCGTACAGTTTTGAAGCACAATCCGAACCTACCATTGAAATCATTGACACACCTATCATTCTCGATATTGCGGTGAAACCAGCTGTGCGAAACCGAGTTGGACAGGCTGCTACTGTCGGTAAAAGCAGCGGAACTGGCACACAAATCTCTATAACTACCACAACATCTGCTACATTGGAGGACTCCGCCAAGTTTTCTACTTCGCAGTGGACGCAGGGCAGCGCGCCGCCAGGGGGACAGGGACGCGATATTTTCGCTACATCCGAAGGGATGGTCTATACTGTTGCTCCGACAGGAATATACAAATTAGGAACAGATACGACCGCGTGGACACGCATCAACACGGATATTCCAATTGGTCCATCGCTAATGCCGATGGCAGAACGTGATGGTATCCTTTACATAGTATCCACCGATGAAATATTTACTTCAGATGATAGCGGTGAAACCTGGAATACGATTGGTCCCAGACCAAAGGGACACGCTGTTGGTCTCATCATCATTGATGAAGTAGGGGCGAGGTCACCTCGTCCCTACTCGCAAGCCCATTCCACGATGTATCTTGCCCTTAGGGATGAAGGGATTTTTCGATCTACAGACGGTGGCGCACAATGGAGTCCTTTTAACGATGGATTGACAGGTGAAAGTATTTCTGCAGTGGCTACTGTTGGAAAAACAGTGTTCACGGGTACAGCGCGGGGTCTCTATCGTCTCGACTCAGGCACTTGGAAAAAGTTGCCGGTGGAGACATCAAGAGCCATTTACTCCTTGGCGGTGTCTGAGAATAATCTCTATATTGGGACGGGGCCCGATCTGTTGGGATTCACGCCAATAACGGTAGAACAAGAAGTGCCGAGAAATAAGTCGCATACTCTCAAAATTTTCCATTCGGCTAACTTGGGAGCATCATGGACTGAAATAACACCCAGTCTGATATTTCTCAGAAGTTATGCGAAAGCCATAGTTATCAAGGTTCTTTTGGTAT
>JAPPBX010000100.1 GCA_026702755.1 Candidatus Poribacteria bacterium
ATACCTAAACCTCTCATTGGAACGTTCAGAATTTGTTAGTAGCAACTTGGGTTATTATAGCACATTAAACGAGACACTTCCAAGTAGGTTTACATCTATAGTAGGGTCATTCAGTTTTCCAGAAAAAATGCGTCAAGTCCGCCTGATAAGGGAGATTTAAGGTTTTAATGTCAGTCAGAAAATCGAAAACTAAATAGTACAGGCTATGAGGCAAGGCTGTTCACCCTTTTTGCAGAATGTGGTATAATATTGAACAATCGTCTATGGTGATACGCCATTATGGAGGATTTTTAGTCAGTATTTAAACAAGGGATCTTCTCATTGTGAGTACCCATTCTTATGACTTATAAAATCTATACTTGCCAACAACTTATAAGGTTTCTATGCCTCAGCATTTTGCTACTTTCCAGTTGTACAGAGCAGTCAGACGACATGCTAATGACTTCTGAGGAAACAAGGTCGAATACTACTACTGTCGGTTCTGAGCCTGTCGCAAACTTGGAGGAAAGAACGTTTTCTAAACTTCGCGCAGCATTCCCAGGACCACTTTTAGGTCAGGACTTTAAAACACTCCGTGCTCTTGCAAACTCAGATACCTACATAGAGTTTCTTTCCCGCGTTTTCAAACCGGTGAAACCTTTTCAAAACTTTGATGAGTTCCTTGAAACGGTGCCACCGGATGCTGAAAAGAAAATTCGTCCTATTTTAAAAAAGCACCTGGCACATCTTGCAATTAACGATCAAGATATAGCAGGCTTTTATGAATTTGTTATCACAGAACAAAGCATAGCTATCCTTATAAATCTTAATTTCCGTTTCCAGCTCATGCCACAACGGATAAAAGAAGCAGAAGAGCGCGCAGTTAAAAATTTACCACTTTTCAGGTGGTTCCCACCAAAAGACTTTGATCCGCATATACGCCAAGCTTTTTGGAAAGACTATAGAAAATTTGTTAAAGATGCCAATGAAACAGCAAGGGAAAAAACACAAAATACCTTGCATGAACACGGGCAAGACGAAGGATTGATTTGGCTTGCGATCCAAGAACCCAGAATTCTCGGAATTATCGTTAACACTTTTATCGAGCCTGTAACCCCTGCTGACTTCCTTCGCTGGATAGCTCCTCAAGGACAAAGAGATTAGTCAATAGTAGATACTCCCCGCCAACCCAATATATCTATTCTGAGAAAGCTTCTGTTATATTACATCAGTGGTTTTTTACTTGCCTTCACGGCGCTCCTATGCTAAACTAAGCGTATGAAGGTTTTCATTCAGATCGGACACGGCATTGTCGGTGCCGCTGTTATCTCAGCTCTATGCATCTGGCAGGCAGGGAATTTCGGTGAAGCGAGACACACGCTTAGCATCATCGGTGCGATTGCTATTGTCATTGCCAGCCTGTATCTCCTCCGAAGTCGTTGGATTCGGTGGGGCAATCGTCAGACGTGGCTAAAATACCATCAACGGCTTGCCTCTTTAGGGTTGTCTTTGGTGCTACTGCACTCTGCGTTCCAACCCCTTGTGTGGCACTCGTGGCTGACATTTTTGCTCGCCTTATCGAATTTAGGTACGGGTGTCGCTGTGAGTCTGACATCTCGCGGGGCGCGTCGGATTTTGCTCCGATGCCACCTCATCCTTGCTCCGATCCTGCTCGTCAGCATCGTGTTCCATGGTCAAAAAAAATTGGAGCATGACGAATTCTTTCCACTCACGGATGTCCACGACGTGCCTTGCGCAAGATGCCATACACCTGAACGTTTACTATTCCATGTTAGGACAACGCTTCCGGAAGAATTGGACACGTCAGACACTATTCCTGAAGACTTGCACTGGTGGTTCTTACAAAATGAACGCAGGGTCCCCCTAACCGCGCCTATTTCTATCAAGGAAAGAGGAAATGCGTGGACAGTCACCGACACGGAAAATAAACACACCTACCATGTCCGAAAGGTCGCAGATCAAATTGCCATCTATGCCGATTCCGATTACCGGAGCTATACCTGTATCAAATGCCATGTACATAACACAGAAGAAATTCAGTTAGTACACGAGCTGCACGGTGTTACCGAAGCCCATAGGTGCTTCGTCTGCCACCAAACCGAGATTGACGGCACGCGTTATGGACGGCAGCGCTTTGATTGGGAATATGCACCGCACCGCCGCCGGTAGCCCGACCCAAAAAACGGCTTGAGCACAGGAAATATCTATGCTCAAACCGTTTCGTTGGTTGTTCAACGTGCGATAATGCACTTCGCATTTGGGGGAGTACGCCACAAAATCGCACGACTCTGAACAGATAATCTTATCGGCGTGCCTTAAGGCTGCCCCACGTTGTGGTGAGTTTATCTGCCGGTTCCACCGACAGAAATTCTCCATCCATTACCTCTTGAATTTCATCTTCTGACAACGCCCGAGCGAACATATAGAATTCGTCCATCAATCCATCGAACCAACGGGAATTCTTATGATGCCCGATTTCGGCTTGGACTCCCCAATTGTCCGAGAGTTCACCGTTACCCTTTGCCTCGTGTGTTACCTTTCCATCAATGTAGGTTTTCGTGTCACCGCTCTTACTGTCGTAGGTGCCAGTGAAATGCACCCATTTTCCACCTTTGATAATGGGACCGGGATTGATGTTGAAAACCTGTCTTTCGGCACCATCTCGATGAAAAAATCTGAATCCGGCGGGTCGGATTTCGACGTGGTAGAGACCGCTTCCGTGGTCGGTCCCAATCGAGTCAAAGACACTTTGCGGATCTGGCGGATCATTGTGATTGACCCACACAGCGATTGTGATACCCTCAAGTGGAACGTTTTTAAACTCAGGTCCGTTCAAATCTATCCACGTTTGCGGCTCTAATACGATGGCTTTGTCAATAACGCCTTTATCTCTTTTGGATTTCCCTTCAATTTTTCCATCGTTGCCGTGAATGGAACCGTCTTTGAGGGTGTCGCCATCTTCGTCAAAACTATAGTAGACGGATAACGTCGGGTCGCCGAGGTCTGCTTCAGTTGAAACCGCAGAAACTATTAACATTGCCACAACTACGAGCGTTGTCTGCAAGAGACGCGGTAAAAGGCTCAGTTTCCCGATACGGAGACGTGTTAACTGGTAGAACATTTTACTTTCCTCCATTAAGGAATTTCGTGAACCATACCATTAGACATGTAAATATATACTTGTCCATCACTATAGCACAAAGACATCTAAAATCAAAGCAGAATTTATGCGTCACTTACCCCTATCGGAAAGTTGACAATTTCCGATGTTCCCTGTATAATGAAAACGGGAAACTCAAAAGATGTCAAAAAGAAACGTCAGCTTCCGCGCTGTCCTACTTGCACTCCTCATCACTATCCCGAACTCCTACTGGCTCATGATTAATTGGGGTCCCAGCGGTTATGGCACAGGTCAGAGTTTCCCTACTGTCTCCACCGTCTACTTCAACGTCATTTTCGTTGTACTAATCCTAATGGCAGCAAATCCGTTGCTTCGCACAATTCGGAAAAGTGCTCCGCTCACCGATGCCGAATTGATGGTGGTCTACCTACTCGTATCTATTGCTTCCTCTATTGCCGGACATGACACACTTCAGATATTATGGCCCCTGCTCACCTACCCGATCTGGTTCGCAAGTCCAGAGAACGAATGGGGCGAACTGTTCCATCGGCACATGCCAGATTGGCTTACTATCAAAGAACGAGGCGTATTGGCAAGCTTCTATCAAGGGGACGACTCACTTCACACCGTCCAACACCTACAACTCTGGATGCCACCTGTGCTCTGGTGGTCGGCTCTGATTATCGTGCTAACGTGTATGATGCTCTGTATAACGATCCTCATCCGGCACCAGTGGGTAAACCACGAAAAACTGAGTTACCCTGTCATTCAGATTCCATTGCACTTGACTGAAAACGGGGGTCGCATCCTCCTGAGAAATCGTTTGTTTTTGTTAGGTGCTGTGTTGGCAGGTGGAATAAACCTCCTTAATGGTCTCCACTTTCTATTCCCGGTCGTTCCAGGGTTAGGTGGAAGTCTCTACAATTTGGGACAGTATTTCCAGACAAAACCGCTGAATGCCATTGGCAGACTCCCTATCGCCGTCTATCCGTTTGCTATCGGGATGAGTTTTTTCATCCCATTAGAACTCTCGTTCTCCATCTGGTTTTTCTACCTGTTCCACAAAATGATGCGTGTATGGGGCACGATGGCAGGTATTGGGCATCTACCAGGATTTCCATTTCTCGATGCTCAATCCTTCGGGGCATGGTTTTGCTTAGGGGTCTCTGCGATATGGCTCACGCGGAAATTCATCGTACGGCAGGTGAAAAACGCCTTTCGAGGAAACAACACTGAATTTTCTACAGATGGCACTCCCTCAACACATATCCGATATGCGATAATTGGATTGATACTCGGAAGCATCTTCATTCTCTTCTTCTTCAAAAGCACAGGTACACCGATCTTCAGTATCTTCGGTTACTTCACGCTCTTCTTCGCATTAGCCATTGCCATTACTCGTATTCGCGCTGAAGTCGGACCACCGGCACATGATGTGCCTTGGAGACCAGATAAAGTCCTCGTTTCCTTCTTAGGCACGCGTCGCATAGGAGCAGAGGGATTAACGACGTTCAGTATGTTTCACGGCTTCAACCGCTCCTACCGCTCTCATCCGATGCCAATTATGTTAGAAGGCTTCAAGGTCGCACAGGTCCGTGGACTGTCGCACAATCGCTTTATCGTTGCTATCATCCTGGTAACTATTGTGGGAACAATTTCATCGGCGTGGGCGTACTATGCGCAAGGTTATCACTATGGTGGTGCAGTCTACGGCGAACAGGCACAATGCCGCTGGACTTACGAGCAGCTGAAGCAGTGGCTCATTAACCCACAATCCATAGATGTTGGTGCCGTCTCAGCCTCCAGTGGTGCAATTGCCTTAACAACACTCCTGATGGTGTTACGCCGCCGCTTTATCTGGTGGCCCTTCCATCCAGCAGGCTATGCCTTGTCGCTCAGTTTTTGGAATACGAGCTGGTATTGGTTCTCAATTTTCTTGTCGTGGGGGATAAAAGCGATTCTCTTTCAGGCAGGGGGTTTACGAACATACCGCCGTGCGATGCCGTTCTTTATCGGTTTAGTTATAGGCGAATTTACTCTCGGTGCCATTTGGACACTCATCGGTATCGCTTTAGAACGTCCGATGTATCGGTTTATGTTTTAAAAGTTTTAACCATCAACTCGCCTCCGTTATAAATGTTAAAGCACGAGTTGATGGTTAAAGTTATTAGTTGTTATCAGCGGGTTTCAAACCCCGTCAGCGAAAAACGGAAAATAACAATAATAGGGTTTCAAACCCCATCAGGGAAGAGAGGAAAATAACAATGAAACTTAGCTGCCTTCCTGTCTCTCTTTACGACGACATCTTCACAGGAAAAAGCACCGTCGCCGATTGGATTCGGTTCGGTGCTGAATTAGGGTTAGATGCGGTTGATTTTAGTATCAAATTTTTCCCAAAGCGCGATGCGGAAACGGTAAGAGATACACGCACAGCCCTCGAAAGGTGCAGCATAGAACCGTGCATGATTGCCTGCTATTCCGACTTCACACATCCCGACGCAGCGCAACGTGCGCAGGAGTTAACCGACCTAAAGGCGGACATCGCATTGGCAAAAGCGTTAGGCGCAAAATTCATTCGCGTAACAGCGGGACAAAACCATCCGGGTATTGAACGCGAAGTAGGCGTGCAATGGGTGACAGATGGGTTTCGCCGTGCTCTCGACGAAGCGGAAAGACACGGTATCACCCTTGCGTACGAGAACCACACGAAAGGCGCGCCGTGGGATTACTGGGACTTCTCACAGCCCACAGAAATTTTCTTAGAGATATTAGATGCTCTCTCCGATACACCCCTCGGTGTCTGCTTCGACACAGCGAATCCACTCGTTCTCGGTGAAGATGTACTCGCACTTCTGGAAAAAGTTGTCCACAAGGTCGTTGTGCTACATATCTTCGACTTGCGCGAAGTCGGCGTGTTTGAAGCGGTCCGTGTTGGCACCGGTGCCTCACCGATTCCGCAAATCTTTTCGCGGATGAGACAGTCAGGCTACGACGGCTGGCTTAGCATTGAAGAAGCCAGTCGTTCAGGAAAAAACGGGTTTGAACAGTCAATCGCCTACGTCCAAAACGCATGGGAACATGCATAGCATTCATCAAAGGAAGCCGATATTCTTTACTGACAACCGAGAACTGATAACCGAAAACTATTCTTACCCGCGTGAAGGCTCATTCATCCGTTCTTGCGCCTGACGCGAGAGTTCGGCGAGATGTTCATCGTTTGCCCGCACCTGTTCAAGATGTATCCACCGTTCCGATGTCGCTGTCCGTATCATCTTCTCGCCGTACTTCCGATCAATCCAGAAGCGCGCCGATCCTGCGATATAGGCTTGCAGCGCATCTAATTTATCATCAGGATAGCGTTGGCAAAGATTCATCGTAAACATGCGCCGACGTGTTCCGCCTCCGAAGGCGGCATGTTTCGTGTTATGGTTAAACAGTACCAGATCACCGGGGGTTGTTTCAAAAATCTTCGCCGGAACATCTTTCCCATGTATTTCCCATAACTCTTGGCTCTTACCAACCTGCTGAGAGAGTGCATCGGCATAGTTATCGCCAAAGAGATGACTGCCCGGAATGACGCGAAGTGCGCCTGTGTCGCGCGTCAACGGGTCCAGATAGAAAGCAATCTTAATGTGCATCGGGTCTTCTAACTTATGTCCACCATCAGAATGCCATCCGGTATCACCGACGTAAAAGTTGCCATCGCTTCCCATATAGTTGAAATCATCGCCGAGCAACGTCTTCGCGATCGCCAAAATCCTTGGATCATCCAACAACGAAGCCAACTCCTCGCTCTGATCGATGAACGGTACGATGCAGGAACGGGCTGTGCCTTCGTGCGGTTTACCGTTATGACCTCCGCCTCTCTCTTCCCAGACCTCTTCAAAAGCGTCTTGGATCGCCGTAATCCGATCCGCCATGAGTTGCGGAAAACTGAGATAACCGAACGTCTTGAAAAAATTAATCTCCGAATCGGTGACGGTAAAATCATGCTGATTCATTTTTTTAATTTTCCTTGCGGTTCGTTAAAGTCGGTTTAGAATTGACCTACTCCTCCGTAGAGCCGCCTTCCATTTCATTACAGGCTTGCAATCTTAGGCTAAGAAGAGGGTAGGAAACCTCGGAAACATATATTTGGTTCCCTTAACGCCAGAAAATCTTATCATTAATACCGTATCATATCATATCTATCTTTAATTTTGCAATCCGATCAATAAATGAGAAGAGATCATTCAACGCTGCCGCTATAACTGCAAAAAACTTGCGAAACTCACAGATTAATGTTAATATTATTTAAGACTCTCACCCACTGAAAGGTTATTGATGGCTACCAACACAAATACATTTCCTGCCTATTTTGCACTCTTCAAGGCGACCTTCCGTCAGATGTTCTGGAGCCGACGGACTGTGTTGATTCTGCTTGGATGTCTGTTAGCACTTGTTATCGCGCTCGCATTTCGGTTCATGGCACGAGGCGGTGGAAGCGTCAACCGATTCATCCCACTCATAACACTCTCACTCTACGGACTCTTGATGAACCTATCGGCGATTTTTTACGGTACTGCGATCATCTCTGATGAAATTGACGGTAAAGGTTTGATGTATCTTCAGATGCGTCCTCTCCACAAATCGACAATCCTGCTCAGCAAATTCGCTGCATACTTCGTCGGCACTATTGCGATTATTGCCGCATCCCACCTGATTCTGACCGGTATCATGATAACACATCCGAAACTACAGAATGGCGTGCTTTTTCACTTGGGTATGAGTTTGCACTACACCGGCTCAATGGCATTGGGATTGTTAGTTTACGGGGCACTCGCTGCAGTCTTAGCAGTCAAATTCAAGAATCCGGTATTATGGGGGTTGCTATTTGTGATGGGATGGGAGAGGATTACATCAAGTCCGATGATGCCAACAGGCATAAAGCGGATTTCTATATCCCACTATCTTTATGTTCTATTTCCGCGCTACAAACTGCCCCGAAGCGATTTCAATGAATTCTTAGGAACTTCACCCCCATCAACATGGATAGCACTTCTGGTAGTTTTCATATTGACAGCGGTGCTGCTGTGGCTCGCCATCCGCATTTTCAAGGAACGAGAATATTTGATGTAAAGTAAATTCTATTCTCTTTGTAGGAGCGAGTTGTGCTCGCGATTCCTATCTTTGTAGGAGTGAGCTGTGCTCGCGATTCCTATCAACCGGATGCCTTGAGAACCCGTGCTGTTTCACGTGATACGATCAACTCTTCATTCGTAGAAACGATGAGAATCTTAGTGCGACTCTCATCCGCAGAAAGATCAGTTTCGCCGATCGCCTGCTCATTTTTCACGGCATCCAAGTGAATACCGCACCACTCAAGTCCCTCGCAGACCTTCGCGCGTGTTGTAGCACTTTTCTCTCCGATACCACCAGCGAAAGCAATGACATCTACCCCACCAAGCGCGGCGATATACGCGCCGATATATTTCTTTACACCGTAAACGTAAGTATCTAACGCCAAACGGGCATTATCGTTACCTGCTGCAATTGCTGCCTCTACATCACGCATATCCCCGCTCGTACCAGAAATCCCCTTCAGACCGGAGTCCTCAATCAACTGACGGCGGATTTCATCTGTAGAGAATCCCTCTTTGTCAAGCATATACAGCACCGCAAATGCATCCAACTCACCACAACGGGTAGACTGAATCATCCCGTATTGGGTAGACGTTCCCATTGACGTATCAATAGATTCTCCATCCTTAATAGCGCAGAGAGATGAACTCCCGCCGAGGTGACAAGAGATAATACGTAATCCTTCTCCTGTTTCTTGTCCAAGCAGCTGCGGCACACGTTCAGAGATGTATCGGTGGGAAGCACCGTGGTAGCCGTACCGACGGATGTCGTGTTGTTCTACCCAGAAACGAGGCACACCGAATTCGGCGGCGTAATCTGGGATTGTCTGATGGAACCATGTCTCAAAAACCGCAACGAGCGGTGTCGCTGGAAGCAATTCTTGAAAAGCACGGATAGACGCGATATAGGCGGGATTATGCATCGGTGCAAGCGGTGTGGATGTCTCCAATGAGGTTATCACGTCTTCTGTAATCCGCGCCGAACGCCAGTAGCCTCTGGCAAGAATCGTTTTAAAACCGACACCGTCCAGTTGTCCCAAATCTTCAAAGCATCCGACTTCGGGATCGGTAATGAGATCCATGGCGTGCGCAATTGCAGCAATATGTGTTGGCGCATCGATCTCGCCTTCGCGGGCAGGCTTGCCCGGCACAGCATGCGTGAAGGCAGATGGTGAATTACCGATACGTTCCACGCCTCCCTTGACGAGAGAGGTCGTAGTTTCCATATCAATAATTTGGTATTTGAACGAGGTGCTTCCTACATTGGCACAGAGTATGTGCATGATGTTTTTGATCTCTCTTCCCAAACAGAGGTGTATTCTTATGATAAGGTGGTCTTGTCCGATTCATTGCTGACTTTCAGTGCGGTTTCAACTTCAGCGGCTAATTCTTCAGCGGTAACTTCAGCAAAAGGAGAAATTCCAGCCTCAGACATCAAGTCTGAGAGATCCCATCGGGAAATATCAAGAAGTTTTGCCGCTCTACCTGCACTAATATCCCCGTGCCGAAGTAGTTCAAGCACAAAAGCCTCTTTCGCTTTACGTTCTGCATCAGTTTTGTGTTGTAAGAAACTCTCGTCAATAGAAAATGTGAATGTGAATTGGACTTCGACATCTGTTTTTGCCATAGAGATTACCTCACTTACATATCTTACGTTTTTGAAGATTTCTTACGTCTTTTATTTAAAATTTTATGATAAAATACCCAAGTATTGTGAAATCCTCTTCGTCTGTTACGGTTTGCCCCCCTAAAAACTACAACCTGAATGCCGAGCTCCTTGCAAATGGTACATCTACATTTCTTCCAAGGTTGACCTTGGATTAGTGCTTTATGCTCGTCAACAAAATGGTTCCCTTCACCCTTTCGCTGAAGGAGCGGACCATATTTATCAATGTTAGCAAGAACTTCTTTTTTTGATTTTGGTGTGCCATCAAAATTCTCAAGGCTTGATAAGCACTGACTTTCTAATTCTTCCAATCGTTCATTGGATATTGAATGAGTTTGTGCAGCATCGCGCATCGCTTTTGATGTGCTAATAGGAACTCGTATGGTCCCATACCAACCTTTTCCATCCGGTGCTAGGTAATTCCGATCCGAACTCATCCATGCTTTTCTCAAATAAGATGCGCTATCGAAACTGGAAACGCCAAGATTCTGAAAGCTAGACTGAATCTCTGGTCGCAGAATGCCGAAAAGGTGGATCCAAATATTCTCATCTTTGCCGCGGGTACACCTCTGCAATGCCTCTCGAACTGCTGCTACTATCTCTAGAATCTCTGAATCTTTTCTACGGACCAGTCCACCCAACGCGATATGTTTATATCCCATATCAACGTATTCTTGAACATAATGGGCATAGTGCTCAGCAGTAATCCCTTGTATACTACCAATCGGCTTGAACAAATAACCATGATAGTTACAAATATCCAAAAATTCGTTGGCGTATGAAGCGGTTAACTTCATCCGTCTCTCTTTTTCCCCTATAGACATTGAAGGATGCGGAATATGATCTACGGAGGCACCAAGGTTAAAACCAAATTGGTGGTATAGAGATGCTGCTTCCCTAGGTTTAAAGTGTGGATTATGGTCCGTAACGTATGAAAAGGCACCACAATCCCCAAATAGAGGCATGCCTCTAGGCATTCGCAGCTCGTCTCGAAGGACAAACGGTTCTTGTTGTTTATGAAGTCGGTTAAGTAGCCCTTTCCCATTTCTCAGTTGTGCAAGACTAAGAAGCATGCCGTCGTAAGGCACTTTCTCACCGAAAATCTCATGGGCATAACGCTTTTCGACCTCTTTAGACCGCCTGACCTCGGGTGTTTCATCCGCATGAAAGGGATCATAAACGCGATCATCCCAATCTGGAAAGAAGTAGAGACAAGAATGCCTATTTGCTCCTTGAACAGGAATTGCAGCAGGATCATTTGGCAAATCATGTAGCCATTTTTTCATCGCCTGTTGTTTTTTCCCAATTCCACCCTCAGGATCAATAATTTTGTCAGCACCAAATAACGTTGTAATACAGGAAATTGCAGGTCGATAATCTTTGCCCAGATTGATGAAAACGGATGCAGGTAACCCAACTTCTTTCAAACTCTGCATAACCTTCGGACGCATTTTTTGCGCACTTTCTTTATCCAAACGCTCATCGTAAGGTTCAATGAGTGTGGTAGCATCAATGATTTCGTATTTAGCAGAGATAATTTTTATCATGAGGCCGGGAGGCCATCCGTTCTCCCTGAGAAACTTTCGTAGCACTCGATAGTTGGGTCCGTCGTAGACTTCAAGAGCCGGAGCTTGGCTGAAATTCTCAATTTTCCTATCTGAACACCCTAAGATTAGTAAATGACCTTCAGCAGATTCTTGGGAGTTAGGTTGCAAACATTTCAACATGATTCCTATTCCTGCCACTTTTTTTGTATTGGGCGAGGTCTCTTGGCTCCAGGTTCACTATACCTGTTTCTAATCTTAACTAGCGGAGACATCCTGGTTTTCAGAGCATCACCTGTGGCAATAGCAACCCCTTCTTTAACGGTCTTCAATATTTCCAGATCTTGGTTGGATAGAGATTCACCAACATCCCGAATATAAGACTGATCATCCGGATTAATAACCCGGTGCAAAATTAACGTATTGGCTTGCGAAGTGGTTAACGAATCCACTGAAGCAGGCTTTTGAGAGATAACAAGCATACCAAGCCCCATTTTCCTCCCTTCGGTCGCTATTTGCTGAGCAGCAAACCGAGCAGCCCTTGTAGCGGGATTCATTTCTCCACTACTACTACTTTCCTCCTGGCGGGGGATCAATGTTCTTGCTTCCTCAAGAGCAAATAAAATGGGATGGGCATTTTCCCCCATGATAAAATGCTTTGATTTATACCGATCAAAAGCAAATTCCATAACTGCCCACACTAAGGTTCTTCTTACTTGATTGTTTTCTAAATCTGATAGATTAAATATTGCTGTTGATACATTAGTCATCTTACCATCCGTAGAGCAGAAAAAATCTACAAAATCACTAATATCCATTGACCCACAATCACGAACTCTTAGATTCTCAACAGTCTGTCTTGCTCGTCTCAGTATTCGTTCAATCGGAGGTCTAGACACAGATTCGCCCATATTATTGGCTCTTCGTATGAGGTGATCAAGAAGGCTAATATCTTGTAAATTTTTTCGCTGTTCTTCTGTCAAATTTTGGAGCCAAGGAATAACAAAACCTATTTGGGCATCCTTGAAATCTTCCCGCGCCATTGCTTCGATTAATCTCATTGTGAAGTAAGGTCCCTGATCTGGATACATTTTAATCCTTGGATAAGCATTAAGATTAAGGGTTAACATTCGATCAACCAATTCCTGAGGTAGCTCATTTTCCCAATCAAGTTGCTTAATTTTATTAATAACACTATCCAACAGTTCTTCAGGAATCGGTGCTGAATCATCCGAATCATCCAAATCAACCATTAAATGGCGGTTCTTAATTAAGCAGAAATTAAACAAGCGATAGAAAATATTCTCATCCATCAACTCAGTTTCGATTTGCTTAGAATAAAAAGCATCGAGGTTTGGCAATTTCTCACGTAAGTATTCCTGATAATCTGATATTGTTTCTCTCAAATCTTCATCATTTTCGATCTTTGACTTGAACTCATCATACAACTTACGACGGATTTTGTTGAGATTTACATAGTCCCCGTGTGGATCGAATACAATAGTCTTCGCTCCACGGAACATTAATTCCTCTAATATTACGGCTGTCGTGGTTGTTTTTCCCATTCCCGTCATACCGAAAATACCAGCATGCATTGTTACGATTGAGTCTGCGTCTAAAGACACTTGTGCTTGTGTTTCTCGACCAGGAATCTCGACATGTCCGAGAGAGAGATACCACGGTTCACTTTCTGAGAATAATTTTATCAGAATGTCATCCGATAACAGATTTACTGGCACACCGGGCTGTATCGCCTGCGTTAAGGGGGCTATTTTGTTCGTTGTGTCATTGTATATCCCCATTACTTCACATTTGGCTTGATACAGTGTGAATCGGTGCGATATTATATCGGGAACCGAAAATCCTAATGTTTCGTGCTCCGAATAAAACTTTGCAGTATCTTTTGCCAAAAGTGGGTTCTCTGTATTGACATCAACAACCTTAGCAACAACCTTATTGTTACCTTCAGGCAAATCAACTTCAACATAGGAAAATTTCAATTGATTTTGGTGCTCGCCATCTACATCCCCAAACAGAAAAGAAAACTCCTGTGTTGATGTTTCACCAAAGATTATTCCTAAAGCCATTGTGTTTCCTCCATTTACCCTCGGTTATGAAAATCTCTTGTTAACTTATTGGTTACCATTAAGAAAACCTCCCTCAAACTGTTACCATCCAATCCAAGTTGACGAAAAGCTCGATTTGCTTGGTCAAGTAGGTATGATTCAGTGACTGTCGAGGTAATTTTCTTGGGCATTCTTGCCATTTTATCAGCATAATACAAGAATATAGGTAAACCGTAACTGCTGTAGGGAAGACTGGCAATATAAATAGATGCTAATACATCGTTCCACGTTTCCGCAGTTCCTTGTTCCAAGAATTCAACTCGGATAGGTGCTTTTAGTTCACTTGTCCGGACAAAACTCATCAACATTCTGTATTTATCAAAAGGAAGTAACTTATTTATAATATCAGAAATTAAAGGTTCTCGTGCGTCTCCTAAAGCAGATAATGAACCAAGCTGAACTTTAAATATACTATTATTGCTACGACTGGTAAAATATCTTCGGATCGGCACAGGGTTAGTAAATTCTGATTCAGTCGAACGTTCGCCGTCAAACCTTAACGAAAAAGATTGAATCATCTCATCACCCCATCCTGATTTACGAATGAATTCCTGAAATTGATCCTTGAAATTTTTTCCGTTGGAATCTACATCGTAGGACTCAAACAACTGGCGAAGGATCCTCTGGTTATCAGAATCTTCTTGTCCGAAATTTTCGATTTGGTACTGGACATACAATCTTGAATATTCTGTTGAATCATCACCTTTTTCGACACAACCGATTAACGAGAAATTCATCTCATTGGCGAGATCTGACAGTTTCCTAAGAAGTGAAAAATAGATACATATCCCCGGAATTTCCCCTTTATTAACTCTCTGTTCGATTTTCTGTTGTCTCTCCGTAGAGGCAGCGAACAAATCAACAAAACGGCTTACACCATCTTTATAATCCGCTTCTTCGACTATCAAATCCAGCAAACCACCATTCGCAGTAGTTTTCACTTCATCAGCAACCTCAGAGGGTGGTTCAATATCCGCGGTGAGGACTTCCTTTATATCTTCTTTCCGAAAGAGAAGACTCATAAACGGGCCGATTTGTCGAATTAGCGGGCCGTGAAAAATAATAGAATATAGTGGTTCGTCGTAACTTTCAAGGATTTTTGCAGTATAAAAGGCAACATATAAATTAAGAAGGTAAGATAAAAATTGCATTTTACGTTCAAAATCTTCATCTTCTTCAGCTTGAAGACGAAGCATTGACGAAACTGTGAGTATCTTTTCCGTCTTGGGCGTTTGTGGATCAGGGATCTTATATCCGAACGCGCAACTATGCCTATACGCAATCCCACCTACAAAACTCTCGTTATCAACGATAGATTCATCCACCGAAATTATCCACTTCCCTTTCATCTCAGAACAAACTTTCGACAGGAGGTCCTTATCAAATTTCGACCTTCCTATAGTGTATGTGTCGGGTTCTATGTCCTTTTCATAAGAGACACCAGTAATTTTCCTAATGTAGTCATTTCCTAAAAACTCAACACTTGTGTCAATTTTTGCTCCAAGTTCATTCTCAGATAATGCTTCAAATTCGGCTAAAAGATTTCTTATCACTCGGTTTCCAGCATCTCTAAATGCGGTATCGGTTAGAAATTGTTTTCCGTTCATAGATTTTACTCCTACAGAGAAGAATTTTTCTGCAACCTCGCTGATAAAGTGAAAGGTGTAGTATTTATTGGGACAGTTCAACCTCTCTTCCAAAGTTTAAAGGGTCGGTATTCAGTCAACACGGTTGAATTCCCTAACAAGAATAATAACACTGTACCACATCTATTGAGAAAGGTCAATCTTTTTGTTTATTACTAAAGCGGGATTGCCTATCTTGCCAAGTTAAAATAAGCATCATGAGACTTTATCATTTACATCGTTTCTCCCACTTGTTACACGCATATTGCGGAAACTAACGTCGCAAAACGCCTTTATCGATTTCAAAACCAATAAAGGAATGTGCCTGCAACAAACACATTCCTCTCCAAGAACGACGTTTCATATATCACGCTTTCGGCAACGTGGGCAATGTTAAACGCGGACGTTCACCGAAATCGGGGAGTTGCGGTGGGTTCTCCTCCATCTGACGGAGGAGTTCTTCAATCGCGCGGTCGAGCTGCGGATCGTTCTCTGTGGTATAGTCTTGCGGACGGTAATCCACCTCAATATCTGGATCCGTGCCGTAGTTCTCAACGTTCCAGCCGACATCAACAAACCAGAAGGAATACTCCGGTTGCGTCGTACCACCTCTATCCACGAACATCTGATGCGGTGAGATACCGATAACACCACCCCACGTCCGCTTCCCGATAAGCAAACCCAACTCCATCAATTTGAAACAGTGTGAGAAAATATCACCATCGGAGCCAGCATTTTCGTTGGTGACAGCCACCATCGGACCCAAGACCGAAGCATCTGGGTAGGGATGCGGTGTCCCCCATCGCGGTACGTCATATCCAATGCGACGGCGAGACAACTTCTCTAAAAGCAGTTGCGAAACATGACCACCGCCGTTGTAACGTACGTCAACCAATAGTCCGGGATAACTCACCTCCGCAAGAAAACCGCGGTGAAATTCTGCATACCCACGCCGTCCCATGTCAGGAATATGAACATACCCGACCTTACCATCCGTTTTCTCATGGACGTATCGCCGATTTTTGGACACCCACTCGCGATACCGAAGTTCGTTTTCACCGCCCAATATCTTGAGCGTGACGACGCGTTCCTCGTCATCGTCCGCACCTCGGAATGTAGCTTGTACCTCTTGATTCGCAAGGCTCACGAGCAGTTCACCCGGCGAAACATTTTCACTGACCCGCTGTCCAGCGATAGCGAGCAACACATCCCCTTCTCGGATATTAATTCCCGGCGCATTGAGCGGTGAATCCTTCGTCACCTCCCAGCCATCGCCGCGCGGGATGTGCGTGATGCGATACCCCTTACGCTCCGCATCGTAGATAAAATCAGCACCGAGAAACCCCTGGGCGTAATTCGGTGAACTCCGATAATCGCCACCCATTTCATACGCATGCGAGGTGCCGAGTTCTCCCTGCATCTCCCACATCAAGTCCGAAAATTCACCGCGTGTCGCGATCCGTTCAAGGAGCGGCAGATAGCGTTGGTACACATGCTCCCAATCGACATCCGACATATCCTCTGTCCAGAAATAATCCCGCTGAAGCCGCCACGCTTCTCGATACATCTGATGCCACTCAGCAGTCGGAACGACGGAGGCTTTGATACGATTCAGGTCAATCCAACCGGTCTGCCGACTCGGACCACCCCTGCTCTCGGATTTGGATTCTCCCTCAGCCTTTTTGCCAGCCTTGAGAACGCGCAACCGACTTCCTGTAGAATAAACAAGTGTCTTCGCATCGCGCGAAAGTTGAAAGTCATTAATGCCGGAGACAAGCGTCTCCTTTTTCTGATCCTTGAAGTCGTAGGCATGGAGTACACCTCTCGGACTACTATCATCATCCGATGGTGTTTCTTGGACCGGAAACGACGTAAAAATCGCTTTGCCTTCAATACCAGCGATCTGCCCATAACGTCCATGCGGATACGGAAACGCGACGACGCGTTGTGTAATACCTTCCAAATCTATGGTAATCGGTTCACGTTTATCTTTCTTCTTCTCAGATTTTTCTTCAGATGCCTCCTCTTTTTCGTCCTGCTCCTCATCCTCTTTGTCTTTATCTTCCTTTTCCTCTTCAAGCGGACGAGGCTCCGGCACGAACGGATTGCCCAACGTCTTCTGCAAGGTCACCAGCAATGGCCGCATTGCCGTAGGAAACCCAAGATCGAAGTGGAGTGCATCGTAGACCGGATTGAACTCACGATAAGACAGAAAATAGAGATACTTCCCCTCTGGATCCCATGCGGGACCGAAATCGTTGAATTCTGGATCCGTGACGAACCATGTCTCGCCTGTTTCAATCCTGCAGAGTTTGATTGAACGGGTGGTTTCTGTCGCTGCAAAACTATACGCGCACCATTTACCATCCGGCGACCATGCGACATCTTGGATGTTGCGATAATGACCTTTGTCGAGTACCCGAATCTCTTGTGTCTCTAAATTGATATGCAAAAGTTCAAGACGGTTATTGATAAGAAGCAACTGATCCTTCTCGTCATCTTCAGTTTGGGGAGCAACCGTAAGCCGTCGAACATGTCCGATGTCAAGAGCGTCAAGGCGAACAATGTCAGCACTCCCATCGCGGGTATGGATTTCAAGTGCTTCTTCACCTTCAGCATCAGAGAGGGTAACGAGACGCTTCCCGTCGTTGAGCCACTGTGTGAAGCGGTAACGGGTTCCACTACGCTCGCCGTGCTGGAGAACCGCTCCCTCCCAATTTGCCATCGTGAAGGGTTTCCCTCGAACTGTCAGTGCCAAGGCGTGACCGTCTGGGGTCGGAGCATAGTCTTGTAGGTAGCGCGATGCAGTGACGAATTTCCGCTGTCGCTGGATACGTGGACTGTGGAATTGGATATCAACACGGGTTTCAGTGCCGTTTTCGATTTCATAAACAAACAGGTCGGCACCGGCATGATAGACAATACGTGTGCCATCTGTTTGTGCAGAACGGCAGTAGTAGGTATCCTGATGCGTGTGGCGTTGAATGTCCTCACCGGTAGGAAGACAGGAGTAGATATTGCCAACCCCCTCATGGTCCGAAATAAAATAGATACGTTCACCGATCCACATCGGTGTCGTGAAATTACTATCCACAGGCGTAAGTGGCTGGAACTGTCCGTCCCCTTCAATGTCTACCCAGAGTTGTCCTGCTGTGCCGCCGCGGTAGCGTTTCCAGCGTGCGGGTTCTCGTGTCAATCTGCCGAGGACAACCCCGCCGGCATCACTGAAATCAATATGATTCGCTGGACCGTAAGACAGACGTTGCGGTTCACCCCCGTCTGCACAGATTTTCCATATCCAAGGATCAAAAGCCAGACCAGCATTGCTTGAATAGAGAATCGTCTTACCATCGGTGTCCCAATCGACAATAGCAGCATTGCCGCCCTGATAAGTGAGTCGCTTCGCCTCACCACCGAGCGCAGACATCACATAAACTTCTGACGGTCCCTCTTCACGTCCCGTGAACGCAAGTCGTTCACCATCCGGTGATAAGCGTGGCGAACTTGTCGCGCCGAGATTCGACGTGAGTCGTCTTGCGATCCCACCTTCGACGGGAACCGTCCATAAATCATCTTCACATACAAAAACAATAGTATCCCGACAAACTGTCGGAAATCTATAATATCCTGACATTGACTCCTCCATTTTAAATAGTTATGGTTACTGGTATTGTTTGAAATTGCACTTATAGGTGTCAATTTAGGGATGTTTCGCTGTATTTTATAGGAACGTCCCTACAAATGCCGCCCCTACGGGGCTTGGGTCTGTGAGGTTGCGTTTTTCTATACAGATACCATCCCTACGGGATTCAAGAAGGTTTTGAAGTCTTCAAGGTTTCCGCGTAAATCCGGTTCAGTTGCAAACCGAACCTACCGGGCCTGGGCTCGAGACGGTTCATTTTTCTAAAATTGACAGTTATGGTATGGTTTGAAATCGCACCCATCAAATTTAAATACAAGATAGGTATAACAGCCTATCCACTTCTCTTTAGTCTACCGACGCGTTTGGCATATTTTTCACCCAAATGGAAAACCCAAAATCCGAGTGGAATGAGTAGAACACCAATGATGAGTAATAGAAATAGGTTTCCCAGTTGACTTTCAATCGAAGCATTATCCAGTATCGCTGCACGAATGGATCTAAGCGTATAGGTGGCAGGCGAAATTTTGGAAATCGGTTGGATCCATTCCGGTAATACCTCAATTTCATAATAGATACCGGAGACTAAGAGGAGCATTGATTGAATGATACCTGTTGCAGCTTGTCCCTTTTCCGGTGAAAGTAATGGAAAGATCGCCGCCATCAAACCAATCCCAATGAAAGAGAGACTTGAGATGCCAACAGTGACCACCATCGTTAGCCAATTTGCATTTCCTAAGTCAATATGTTCACCGAAAAAGAAAGGCATTATCGCCAAAACTAAACCGGTTCGTAAGAGTCCATATAGGATTGCAAAGAAACAAGACCCAACAAGGTGGGTAATACGATAGATGGGTGCCATAAAGGTATATTCGATCGTGCCTTCCCATCTCTCCCACGTAATAGCGTCGCTGACCTCGCGCATCATAATGGAGAGAAATCCCCAGATTAATGCACCAATGACGAGGTAAAGCACATCTTTACTGGTGCCACGTCCGACCATAATCAATCCAATCGTCAGCGCATTGACGATGGAGTAACTGAAAAAGAGAATTTCCCAACTAAGATATCGCTTCAGTAGATTAAAGTTGCGTTCAATAAAGGCGTAAGAGACAACTGTTTCACGTATAAGATTCAACATTTTTGGGTGTAGTTTGTGAGAAACTACTCTTCCTCCTCGATCTGCTTTCCAGTGAGGGCAATAAAAACGTCCTCCAATGTTCCGAGGTCTCCGTTCTCTGATGGTGTGTTGGCAATGAGTTCTTCGACGGTCCCCTCAGCGATAAATCGTCCTTTGTCAATAATTGCGATCTTATCACACAATCTTTCAGCCTCCGCCATATCGTGTGTCGTTAGGACGATGACAGCATTCCGTTCTTGGCGGATCTCCTCAATAAAGGCTTGCACATCGCGCTTGGATTTGGGGTCGAGTCCTGTTGTCGGTTCATCAAGCAGAAGGAGCATAGGCGTGGTGAGTAGGGCGCGTGCGATTGCGACTTTCTGTTGCATCCCGCGCGACAGGTGCTCCATTTCTTCGTTCATCCGATCTGGGTCAAAGCCGAGTCTTTCTAAAATTTGCTTTGATTTTCGCTCGGCTTCGACAGCCGGAATACCGTAAAGGCGTGCGGCATAAATCAGATTTTCTGTTGAAGAGAGGCGTTTGAAGAACGAGGCTTCAACAGACACACGATTCATTATCTGCCTCACCTTCAGGCTCTCTGTTACAACATCGTCGCCAAAGACGTGAATACTGCCTGCATCAGGGATCAGCAGCGTTGAAATAAGACGAATCAAGGTTGACTTTCCTGAGCCATTGGCACCGAGAATACCATAGATTTCCCCGATGTTAACCTCTAAGGAGATGTCGTCAACTGCGCGGATAACCTCTTTCTCTCGCTTGAACATCTGCTGAATCTTTTGATGAAAACGCAGCTTACCATTTGTCCGCTTGGTTCGGTGAAAATGTTTCGTTACCTTGCGAACAGTTAATCCATAGATAGTCTGCTCCACCTTTTTCCCTTTCACTAAACTTGTAGTCTCCAAAACTCTTGACATTTCACAGGCACTCTTATATATTATACCCAAAGTTCGTGAACATTTGGTAATTTATTTTTCGCCGATTTGAAACAGAGTGAAGCACTTAGTAATAACACTCAGATCTCTTATATTCTTGGAACTTACAGAAAGAAAAGAGTGGAGGAACAATGCCGAGAATCAAAGGTCCAGCTATCTTCCTCGCCCAATTCATGCGGGACGAGGCACCATACGATACTATGGAAAATATTGGGAAATGGGTTGCAAGCTTGGGGTACAAAGGTGTCCAAATCCCCAATTGGGACGACCGTGTCATTGACATCGGGAAAGCTGCCGAGTCGAAAACCTATTGCGATGAATTCAAAGGAACACTCAACGAAATGGGGCTTGAAGCCACGGAAGTAGCAGGTTACCTCGCTGGTCAGGTACTGGCTGTGCATCCCGCTTATGAAGTCATGTTTGAGGCGTTCCATCCACCCGGCTTGCGCGGTGACGAAAGAACAGCATGGGCAGCAGGCGAATTGACGAAATGCGTCCACGCTTCGGTCAATATGGGTCTGGATGTCATTCCTGTGCTTTCAGGCGGTTTTGCGTGGCACACCGTCTATCCGTGGCCCCAACGTCCCGATGGAATCATTGAAGAGGCGTTCAAAGAACTCGCTGCACGGTGGCGACCACTTCTGGATCTGGCACACGAGAACGGTCAGGTCTTCGCCTACGAACTCCACCCGGGTTCGGACATTTACGATGGTGCAACGTATGAGATGTTCCTGGATTACACGGACGACCATCCCGCTGCCTGTCTCAACTACGATCCGAGCCATTTTCTCCTTCAGCAACTCGACTATATCGACTTCATCCGACTTTACGCGGAACGCATCAAGGGATTTCATGTTAAGGATGCCGAGTTCCGTCCGACAGGTCGGGTTGGGGTCTATGGCGGTTATCAGTCATGGGCGGGTCGTGCAGCGAGATTCCGTTCGCTCGGTGATGGACAGGTGGATTTCACACAGGTGTTTACGCTGTTGACCGAGGCAGGCTACGACAGTTGGGCGGTGCTGGAATGGGAATGTTGTGTCAAAAGCCCAGAGCAGGGCGCAGCAGAAGGTGCACCGTTTATCGCTAAACATATCATCGAAACAACCGATGTCGCCTTCGATGACTTCGCAGGCGGTGAAACGGACGTAGAACGAAATCGAGACATTCTTGGATTGAATTGAAGATAGTCATTGGTTCTCGGTTTCCAGTTAAAGAGAGGACTAATACGCCTCAGAAGGCATCTTAACTGAATACTCTCACTGCGAGGCAAACTGATAACTGATAACTAAATCGGAGTGAATCACTATGGAATCTTGGAAACGTAAATTACGAATGGGTATGGTCGGCGGCGGACAGGGTGCCTTTATTGGTGGCGTTCACCGTATCGCTGCCACGCTCGATCAGCAAATCGAAGTCGTCGCCGGATGCTTCTCACGCGATCCGGAAAACACACGAATCACCGGTGAAGAACTGTATCTTGACACAAACCGTTGTTACGACAGTTACGCGGAGATGGCGGCAGCCGAGGCTGCGCTTCCCGAAAATGAACGTATTGACTTTGTGAGCATTGTCACGCCGAACATCTCCCACTTTGACATCGCGAAGACCTTTTTGGGGGCGGGTTTCCACGTTGTCTGTGATAAGCCGATGACTTACAGTCTTGACGAAGCCGAGACTCTTGTCCAACTTGTCGAAGATTCAGGGCTTGTCTTTGCATTGACACACAACTATACGGGGCATCCACTCGTCCGGCATGCACGTGACCTATTCGCTGAAGGTTCAATGGGACAAATCCGTAAAGTTATCGTCGAATACCTCCAGGATTTCCTGATGGTGCCGCACGAGAAACTCGGTCAGAAGCAAGCGGAATGGCGTGTGGATCCGTCACAGTCAGGTATCGGCGGCACAATGGGCGATGTTGGCACGCACTGCGTTAACCTACTCGAATACGTCACTGGCGATCCGATTACTGAACTCTGTGCTGACAAAAGCACCTTCCTTCCTGACAGGGTACTGGATGAAGATGTCAACGCTTTGCTCCGTTTCAAGGGGGGTGGAAAGGGCGTTCTAAGCATTAGTCAGATCGCCACCGGTGAGGAAAATGGCCTCACGCTCCGTGTCTACGCCGAACAGGGCGCGGTGAAATGGGCACAGGAGAATCCGAACTATCTTGAACTTTATCGCTACGGTGAACCGAGGCAGACGCTTACCCGCGGTCAGGGCTACCTCTCCGATGCAGCGGCGGCAGGCGCGCGTATCCCGACTGGACATCCCGAAGGATACTTAGAGGCATTCGCGACAATTTATGTAGGTGTTGTTGAAGCCATTCGGCAGCACATCGACGGCGACCCAATGGAAACCGAGGCGTATGATTTTCCGACAGTCTATGATGGATTGAGGGGTATGCAGTTCATTTACAAAGCCGTTGAATCTTGTGAGAACGGCTCGACTTGGGTTTCAATGTAAATAGCCATCAGCCATCAGCAGTCAGCAGTCAGAAAAGAGGGTTACGACGCGTATCATACACCTCTTACTGAAAGCCGATGGTTTCCGACTGCTGACGACTATTCAAAAGGAGATAGTTATGCAAGCACCTAACACAGAACCTTTCCGCGTTGGATTTCTGAACGTTGCATCGTACTCGCACATGCCGCTATGGGCACCACATATCAATCCGCGTGCTGGAGAGAAAGATACCCCATTCACAGGAATGCGAATCACGCACTGCTGGGATATTGAATACGAGGAGGCACAAGCGATTGCCGAGACTTACGGTTGTACAGCCGTCAAGAACTTCGATGACATGTTGGGTAAGGTGGACGGCATAATCTCAGGCGGCTACTACAACCACCCGTGGAACCACATCCTCCATGAACCGTATCTGGAGGCTGGGCTGCCAAACCTGATTAACCGCCCGTTTGCGAACTCCCTCGCTAAAGCGCAGCAAATGATTGAACTCGCGGAAAAGCACGGTGCGACCATCCTTGCGCCATCAAGCCATGAACACAACGATGCTATCTCACGTGCGAAGGCGTGGGCAACCGATAAACAAATCGTCTGCTATACAGCGACCAACTCGTTTGATGACTACCCGACCCACGGTATTCACGGTGTCTACATGGTATGCAAAGCACTCGCAGAAGCGGGAAACCCAGTTGTATCCGTCGGATATCGAGCGGACAGTTGGCATAGTCCGCCTGGGGTTATCACTTTAGAGCATGTTGACAGCGAGGGACGACAATTCTACGGGACACTCCATCAGGTGAGTGGTTCTTGGGGCACGGTACAGATTCATACACAAGAAGCCTATGGCGGTGAGAATTTTAGAATCCACACCGGCACCGGTTATCCGTTTGACAAAACGGAGGTCTGGGTGCCGACGATTTGGGCGTTTCAGAACATGGCACTCCACAACGAGATGCCACAGACCTTTGAACAGATTTTGCACAAAACGAACGTTTTCCTCGCAGGTTGGAGATCTGTTCTGGAAAATGATGGTAAGCCCGTGAAATTAACGGATGTTCCCGAAGAATGGGAAGCACCCGCTGAACTTCCGAACCACCCTGACCACAATACGGTATCGCTGTTTCAGAAGAAGTTCGGGGACGGTTCAATATAGCGAATCTGAAAAAGTAGGTGTGGTTGTAAGTGTCTATATGGAAGGAAGTTACGTAGTGGTGCGTTTGATGCACCACTACATCTTAACACGTGTTGAAATATGACGGATAGATTAACGAAAATTGGGATCTAACGCCACGCTTTGACACTTGCCCAAGTGGTTGCGAGTTTATCCGCGGGATCTACAGGCAAAGCAGTTAGGTCTTCCATGCTCCGCGCAATATCGTCTTCCGACAAAGCGCGATCCCATACCGTTACCTCATCAATGATCCCATTGAACTTTTGTCCGGTCGCGCCCCACGAGCCGATCATCGTATCGCCTGCCGTTCCAAGGTACTCAATCCCAGCTTTGCCTGCGTCCTCTACCACAGATTTACCGTCAATGTAAATCTGTCGGGATTTGCCTTTTACATCCAGCCAGAACGTGATATGTGCCCATTTGTCGGCTTTGACTGCAGCAGGTGCGTCAAGGTCATTGGCATAAAACCCCATGCGAACGGTGCCACTATTGTAGATACGATAGTGCAAGCTTGTATTCTGCGCGTTGACCTGTGTTTGTGTGAAAACACACTGCTGGTCTGCACCACTGAGTGCTGGCTTAACCCACATCGTCACTGTAAAACTCTTTTCGTTGAGTTCAATATATGGAGCTTTGACCTCTCCCGCTTGACCAAATTCCATGGCTTTTCCGAATTTACCATCAACCCAATCCCCATCACCGACGAGTTCTGCGTCGTTTCCGTGTGGGGAAAGATCTTCCATCGCTTTTCCCTTGCCTTCGTTAAAAGAAAGGTAGAGCAGCAGCTCCTTATCCTTTAGATCCAACGCTGTCGCATTGAAGGGTATCAGCACCAATCCAGCGAAAATCAGAAAGGACAGTCCTATTCGATACATCATGATAAACTACCTCCTCTAAGGTAGATGTAAGTGATGTTCTTTTAGCTAATTTCATACCTACTTAGAATAACACAAAAATTCGGGAATGTCAAGATTTTGTGACCATCCAAAGTGTTTCTGCCTAAAAGACTTGTGGATAATGCGTTCATAAATCATCAATTCGACGCGAACAGGCGATTCCAGTCGTGATGAGACTTCGCAATGCTCTCAGGGTTTACCCGACTCCGAGCGACAAAACCCGGAACGGAGGCACGACCTGTGGGCAAACCGATTTGACTGTAGCGCGTATCAACACTCCAACGGACGGTGTTGGAGCGGTTCGGAAGACCACGATGCACAACCCGTTCACTCGTTAGTAAGACATCCCCTCCATCCAGTTCAGCGGTGACGATGTCACCGGGCGGTAATTCCACATCGCTAATTCCCCTGCCGCCGGTGTGCCCGGGTGTTGGATCCTGATAGTTGTGGTCAATCAGATTGAAAAGATGTGAACCTCGGATAACTTGCATGCACCCATTCTCTTCAGTCGCCTGAATGAGCGGGAGCCAGACATTCACCACCAATGTTTCACCGGCTTCTTCCGGGATGAGATACGCCAAGTCCTGATGCCACGGGATGACCGTAACATCTTGGTTCGGCAGCTTGGCACGGTAATTAAACTGTGGATGTGCCAAAATCTCATCACCAATAAGAGATGCGACGACATCAAGGAGCGTAGGTGCCGTTCGGAGCGTGAACATTCCGGCGGTCCGAATCTTCTGGTCGCGGAAATAGTTGCTCCAAATCCAGTCCGGATCGGAACAGGCACTTGATACCATCCCCAATCTCTTGTCAAAAGGTTCATCATCATAAGTGTCCGACGGATCAAGGATCCCGTGTTTGACTGCTGCCTGCGTTCCATCATCAACCTTTTGCGCCAATTCATCAATCAAAGGTTGAAGTGCCTCGTTTGGCAGTACATTTCGGACAAATAGGAAGCCGTCATCATGAAATTGCTGCTTCTGCTGCGCTGTGAGTCCGATCTGATCATGTTGTCCAGACATTACTACTTCTCCATTTTGAACTATGAAATTGGCGGAATCGCAACGGCACTGCCAATTTCGCTGGATTTCATTGATGCATCGAGCATCTGCATCAACATCACCGCCTCTGAACCGGGATTGAGGGGTTCATCTCCCTCCCGAATCGCTCGGATGAATTCTTGTGCCTGAAGCGTTATATCATCTGCCTTTTGTGGTGCCGGTTTCATAGGTTTGACCTTAACACCGTCCGGTGTTCCAACCAGTATTTTCCCATTTTCCAGCCCTGCTTTCGTGCCGTAAAGATGGAACTCCTGAACCTCGCTTTTGACCAAATCGCTCCCTTTTGCTGGAGCATGCCGGTTTGTAGTATTCAGCGAAAATGCAACAGCAAAATGCAGGGTGCATCCATTCTCAAACCGTACAAATCCACACGCGGCATCATCTGCGGTATAGGTCTGCTCAGGGGGTGCGAGATGGGAGAAGTTGCAATATAACCCAGCCATTGCCTCTGTAGGACGGGGGCACCCCATCATAAACCAGACGTTGTCAATGGCGTGGATACCGAGATCAAGTAGCACCCCGCCACCCTTTGCTTTATCGTGTCGCCATCCGCGGGCAGAACACCAGCGTGTACGTATCCACCGAGTTTCAGCATAGTATACGTCGCCGAGTTCTCCTGCTTGTACCAGTCTACGTCCTTCCGTCAACTGTGCTGTGAACCGAGATTGCCGAACAAACATATAGACCAAGCCTTTGCTTGCGGCAAGTTGCGTGACGGGTATTAACTCCGCTGCATCGTTTGAGGGAGGTTTCTCACAGAGCACATGCATCCCGCGCTCCACCGCTTCCAGTGAAACGGGAGCGTGCATCCATGTCGGAAGCCCAATGCAGACAGCGTCTAAATCACACGCGTCGAACATCTGCTTGTAATCATCAAAAACGCGGACACCTTTAATGTCGCCCAAGACCCTTTTCCGACGGTCGGCATCCGGGTCTGCCAAAGCGACGAGTTGGACATTCGGTTCTCCGTTGAGAATCACAGTTGTGCTGCTGATCGTTCCGCCGACACCAATGATTCCAACTTTAACTGCATCTTTCTTCATTCACACCCTCCATTTCCGTAAACCTGCTTTGAACAAACCGTGGGAGTGACCTCTAAATTGCAACTTACCACTAAATTAGAGTCATTCAGTTAATAGGAACAATCTCTGTGTCTTCAAGAATCTCCTATAGGATCAACTTCCAGATCGCGATTTATTCCATAGAATCGTCAGAAACTCAAAACTACACTGCCCGAGATAAATGCCGACAATATAAATTGAACTTGACAAATACAGAAAAGAAAAAGGCAGGCATTTTCCTGCCTTTTGGCTGTATCAAGCCGACTGATTCTTAGACCTCAAATTATCTAAGGGAAAACCTTTTTGAGCGAGACAGAAAGGTTTAAAATTAAGGAGTCCCACCTCTCTGCTTCTTTTCCCATTCCTTAGCACCTTCTCGCGTGGTACGCCTTCCAACTTGCTGAATATGAACGTCATTTCCGAGGTTCCGCTGGTGCTCTCTTTCACGCCGATCTATGTCGTTAGTAATCCCGCTACGGATAACTTTGTTACCACGCTTCAGGTGATATTTATACGTATCACGTTTGGGTTCTATAGGGACTCCTCTAGCCTCAAAAACCTTCTTTACTGCCCGTTCAACCTCAGACTTTGAGAGTTGTCCACGTTTGGGTGGGTATTTGACAATTCTTTGTTTTGACATTCTAATTACCTCCATTGAGTATGTTACAATTACGTGAGTTTGATAATAAAATGTGAGTTCGCTCTAAACATTTTTCATAGGTAAAAAAAGCGGTATTATTGTAGCATAAACTGTTAGTTTGTGCCGTTTTGCCAAAACTAACAGAGGAGGCTACGGGTGAAAACTTTTTTCAAACTCACGTTTACAATTCGTAGCTTGGATGAAGACTCAGCCATCCAGCAACAACGAGAATATAATTATTGAAATCCTCAAGGTCTTCAACTTCTAGACGAAGTTCTTGAGCGACTTGAGGTAAATCGTTCAAAAAACTCTGGTAACGTCTCCAAATAATGCTTCCACCTGGAATGGTCCGACGCCCTGATGCGGTACTAAGCCAATCCCGAACAATCCTTACAACTTTTTCAGAACTGTCATTATGAGCAGGAACGTCCTGACCAGCAATATCCGAAATAAATTTTTGATGCCGATGTAGTTCTCTATCCATTACAAGGCATTTTTTTTTTTTCTGTTTTCTTCCACCGAATCTTTTCGCCCCGAAGAAAATTCCCAACTCTAAGGGCATATTAAACCGAGGAAGACGCAAAGTTTCGTCTAATTCCGTTCTGGATATGTCATGAATACCATAACGGCAGTCCTCAATGATGTTATAAATCTTATCAATGCGAACTTGACTTGCGTCCCCTTCCTCAAGTGCACAGCGGGCAACAAAACCACAATCATGCACGGCAAATATTATCGCATCAAGCAAACGCTTGTAAGCTATGTCAAATGGACAATTGACAAAAACATTATCATTATAACGAGTTAATTTCATGAACTCCTACTCAATTTCACCCATCTAGAAGTTTTTTCAAAAACAATTTCAGAATGTTCTCCTTAAGTATACCATAAATTCTATGAATCATCAATCTTTTCAAAAACCGTCCAGGGACATTCAATTTTCCTGAGAAATGCATCAAGTCCGCTGATAAGAGGATTTAGAGGGTTAATATCAACCAGAAAACCGAAAACTAAATGCCCCTAACCGCCGAATCAAAGTGCTTGACTTGTCTTGTGTCTTCCTATAGAGTATATCTAAGCCTAATTTGAAATCCAATCAAATTCCTTGGGAGGATCTGCCACACGCTTAGAGTGTTGCCTGCAGATGCCCCACACTCCTAAACTCTAATCCAAAAGGAGGATAATTATTCTCATGTATCGCCACTTTTTCTTAACGATTTTCGCGCTACTTTTCGCTGTAGGTTTTGTTATCGCTGAGGGTGAAAAACTGGTACTCGTTGGCTCCGGTGAACCCGATCCGAAGGATGCTCCACTGATAGAGCACCTCGAAGAGTGGGGTTACGTCGTTGAACCCCATCAGCACTTGGCGAAACATCCTGTCAATCTCGCAGATATTGATCTCGTCTTTATTTCAGAATCAACCTCCAGTGGCAACATCTTGGACGCTTACAAAAACTCAACCGTCCCGGTGGTCAATGCCGAGACGTGGACTTATGATGATATGGGATTTGCTGCGGACGGCACATTCAACTCTGATGCGGGTGATGATCTCACCATCGTTGATACTGAGCATCCGATAACCGAAGGCTTCAAGGGCGACATCACAGTCAGCAAACCCGCGATAGCACTCATGACGTGCAGCGGTTTTGAAGGTGATATTGATATATTAGCCGTGCGCGCTGACAACGACGATCTCGTCGCCATCTCTGTCTATGAAAAAGGTGCGAAAACGATTAAAGGCTCTACGAAAGCGATACATGTTAACATCTGGCCCCACTCCACAGGTTGGGAGCAGGTAACAGACGATGGTTGGGAACTCATCCACCGTTCAATTCTCTATGCCTTAGGTCAGATTCCGTTTGACGTTGCGCCACAGGACAAACTCGCTGTTACTTGGGGACAGATTAAAGCCGTTCGTTAACTCCCAGTGGCAGGACTGTCAACTCTACTTCACAACAGAGATGCCGACCCAGTGTCCAGAAACACTGTACAATCTGCGTGTGTCTGTAAGATAGAGGCTGGGTGCATCGGTGTTATTTCGCCGTGTAAGCAATTCCGAACCGCCTCCGCTTTCCGTTCATCCGGCACAGTGCAAATAATCGCCTGCGCCTTCATGATTTGGCGGATGGACATTGAAATCGCTTGGGTCGGCACCGCGTCAAGCCCAGTGAACCAGCCTTCACCTACCTGCTGTAGACGGCATGCCTCATCTAATTCAACGAGGATGTAAGGATCCTCTGTTTCAAAATCTGCCGGTGGATCGTTGAAGGCGAGGTGTCCATTCTCGCCGATGCCTACAAATGCGACATCAATCTGATGTTGCGAGATAATCCGATTGAGTCGATCACATTCGGCTTGCGGTTCGTCCGCTTCACCGTTCAGGAAATGTACCGTTCCGGGACGCACAATGTCCACGAGGCGTTCCCGCAGATATTTGCGAAAACTTGCGGGATGCGTCTCAGGGATGCCGATGTATTCATCCAGATGGAACATCGTCGTGTTGTCCCAGTCAATCGTTTCATCTGCGGTGAGTGCAGCAAGGAAGTCAAATTGTGATGCACCCGTAGCGACAATAAAACTCGCACTTCCATTTGCATCAAGTGCCTCGCGCAGCTTTGTGCTGGCGACGTGTGCCGCCGCTTCGCTCGTTTCTCGTTTGGTGGTTGCTTTAAAAATATTCATCCGTTTAGTATTTTCGTGAAATCCCGTTTCCAACTCGGTGAGAGGGCGGGTAGTTTTCTGGCTTGCGCGATTTTCTCATGATTGTCCCTATCAAAATAACGGAGATTGACGATCTCCGTGACACTCATCGGTTCCGGTGCGGCCTTAATGCGCGCAATCGCATCGCCAGCGGTGATTTCGCCTTCTTCAAGCACCCGAAAATAGAAGCCTACGCGCCTACTTTCTAAAAACTGTTTGGGGAACTCCGGTAGTCCCATCTTGTATGCAAGCTTAAAGCACGGCACACGCGGTTGCGTAATCTGTAACTTCACCGTTGAACCTATTTGAAAAACATCGCCTATATGAACAGACGCTTCCAGTAAACCCTCAACGGTGAGATTTTCGCCGAACTGTCCGTACGTCAAGTCGTCTCTTTGTAATTCCTGCTGCCAATGGGCGTAATGCTCAATCGGATATCCGTAAATGGCTTTATAGGTACCACCATGCACCCGCAGATCGCCTTGTCCATCACCGTCAATGTTCTTCTCTCTGAGCATGACAGTGCCTGACACCGGTTCCTTGAAAATACCGGTTTGGATAGTCTTACCGCCATATTGAATAGGCTTCGGTTTTGAAACATTTATGGATAAGAGTTTCATGATACGCTTTAGTATACTGCTTCTTCCGAGTTATGTCAAGCGAAACATTTAGAAGCATCGCGATATATTTTTCATATTTTTTTCTCGTCATGCAACCTTTGGCTCTTTAAAACGCGTCATTAATAGTAACAGCAGTGCGGTGGTCGCGCGTTAAAACCGTGCAGCTGTATCCTACGTAGGAGAAATTTGATGAAAACCGAAGATGCACAACTCGTACACCGCTTTTTGTCAGGGGACGAGAATGCCTTCACTCTTCTGGTGAAAAAACACCAGAAGAGCATTCACGCGCTCGTATGGCGGAAGGTTGACGATTTCCATATTGCCGAGGAACTCACACAGGATACTTTCCTCAAGGCATACCAGAAACTTGGAACGTTGAAGAATCCGAACCAGTTCGCTGGATGGCTCTATGTAATTGCCGATCGGCTTTGTATCGCCTGGCACCGAAAGCAGAAGCCACCGATGGAATCCTTGGAAACCACGAGTGGAGAGGAGATAGAAGAATCATCTTATCGGCATTATGAAGATGAACAACGCAATGAGGCATCCGCTGAATACCGTCGCGGATACATCAGCAGTCTCTTGGAAAAGCTACCGGAGAGCGAACGTACAGTCGTAACACTCCACTACCTTGGAGAAATGACATGCCAAGCGATTAGCGAATTCTTAGGTGTGTCTCCAAACACGGTTAAGAGCCGTCTCCAACGCGCACGGAATCGTCTAAAGGAGCATGAAAACATGATTCAAGAAACACTCGGAAGCGTACATCTACCCACTACTTTTACCGAAAATATTATGCAGCGAATCGCTACCATAAAACCGGTATCCCCTACAAACAGTAAGCCACTTATACCGTGGGCAATCTCAGCCACAACAGCCATTTTTATCTTTCTCATAATGGGTGTGGGTTCACAACACCTCGCTCGTTTTCAGAAACCCTACAACCTGAACGCACAATCAGAAGCAACCGTTGAAATTGTTGATGCGCCCATCGTTCTTGATACACAGGCAAAGCCGGATTTACGGAATCAAGCGGGACGTTTCGATAGCACCGGTAAAAGCAGCAGTGCCGGTCCCCAAGTTTCCGAACCCGTGCTGCTTGCCGCTGCACAGATAGAAAAGGAGACGCGTCCGTCAACAAAACGACAGTGGGTACAAGCAAGTGGTCCAAAAGAAAGGATCTCAGTGTCGAGTTTATTGGTAAGTTCATGGGGGGATGTCTATGCGATTTCGCGAATCGGTATCTACAGATTACCACCAGATGCACCTGCCTGGACACTCGCGAGTCCACTCCCCTCAGAGGCTTCTGTAGACAACTACGGAATACCAATAGCAGAACGAAACGATACGCTCTATCTCGTCTTTCCTAACGGCGTGTTTGCGTCAAAAGATAGAGGCGAAACATGGAGAAAACTTGGCGAGCGTCCAACAGGACGCGTTAGGGGACTCGTGATAACGGATGATGCATTGTACCTTGCGTTTCGAGATGAAGGCATTTTCCGATCTACAGATGCGGGTAACCAGTGGACACCGCTCAACAATGAAGTGGCAGATAGCGTGGTTTTCTCAGTCGCTGCTATTGAAAACACTGTGTTTATCGGGACAAACAAGGGACTCTACCGCTTGCATTCAGGGACATGTGAGAAATTGTTGATAGATACCACGAAAGCCATCCGTTCTTTGTCAGTCTCTGGAAATAATCTCTATGTCGGGACAGGACGCGATCTTTCTCAATTGGGCACCGAGGAAGGGAGGACAGCGCACCTTGAAAAACTTATGGAGGAATTTAAGAGCAACACCAATGTCAGAAAATGGGAGATTTTCCACTCAACCGATTTGGGCGATTCATGGACCGATATAACACCGACAAGCAATTCGTACATGATGAAAGCTTCATCGAATGCTAAAGTCTTGGCAACCGGAAATGCTGTTCTGGCGTTAAGTATGATAAGCTTCCGATCAACCGATGGCGGAAAAACGTGGACAGAATTTGGCTTCAATCCGGATCCAATGACCTCGAGTATATTTCCTGCCGTAGCAGTGGATGAGAATATTATCTTCAAAAGCACACCCTCTGAACTTACACGCTCAACCGATGGTGGCGAATCGTGGCATCCATTTACGGATGGCATTGTGAGTAGTAACATATTCAACTTAATGAGGTTTAAGGACGAACTTTATACGAGCACATCCACCGGTGTTTTCAAATCCACCGATAGCAGCGAGTCGTGGAAAAAACTCACTTTGAGTTCTGATGAACTTACACTAAAACCGATAGAGGAAGACATCCGTACTAACCGATTAATTTCTCCAAAATTAGCAATTGTTGACGACGTACTTTATGGTGCTGCACCTGTTTTAGTCCCCAAGCATGAATTACGCATCTTCCGCCTCTCAGTGAATGGAAATGTGTTAGTTCCTATCCAAGGGATACCTGCCCTTGAAGGAGCTTCTTCCATCACAGATATAAAGGATTGGACAGATATAAAGGATTTGATAGATAAAATGTTCCAATTTGAACGATTTCCCACCGTGTTTGCAGTCAGCGGCGAAACATTCTATGCGGACTACATGAAGCAGCTTTTCCGGTGGAAACGCGGTGAATCGGAATGGTTTAACACCGGACTCGTAGATGCAGATAAAAGTGATAATTCTATGAGAGATTTCAAACTTGCTGTTTCAGAGGAGATGAGAGATTTCAAACTTGCTGTTTCAGAGGAGACCGTCTATGCCGGAAAACGCGATGGAAGTCTTTTTCAATCGTTTGACAGTGGTAGCACATGGAACGATTTAACTTCACATCTGCCACTGCGTTTTGAGCATTTCAATGATATAATCTTTGCGGGTTCAATAGTATACGTTGCTACGGACGCTGGCGTTTTGACATCAGAAGACGGTGAACATTGGCATGCAATCACCGATAAAGTAGGAAAGCACACTCTCATTGATCAGATAGCTGTGGATACCGCAACTGTTTACGGTGCTGGTGACGAAGGCATCTATCGATTGAATAATAGCAAAGAATGGAAAAAGATCTCACCAGAAGTGCCAGATAGTGTCAAGTCACTGGTTATTAAGGACGATAGACTTTATATCGTCACCAAACATCGCGGGATGTTCTACGTTCCTCTTGAAGAAGAACGGTAGGCAAGCGTATCGTGATGGTGTTAATTTCTGAATTACCAAGTGATTAACTATGCCTAAAAAGTAAATCAAAACGAAAAACAAAAAATTAAGTTTTATTTTGCAGTTACAGCCAAACTATTGTGGGAATTGAAGGTCCCTTGTATGTTTGGCTGTTTCGCGTTCTGCTGAAAAATCCGTTTTCTCGTCAACAAGAGTTTTTATAGTAAAGCCCGAAAATATGTTTACAGGTCGTCAGGGAACAAACACCCTACCGCCGCTGGCGAGGATTGTATCCTCGCCCTTGCGTTAGTGTATAGGTAATTATGGGTTTACTATTAATTCAGCGTTAAAATGCGAGTTCGATGTAAAAAATAGCGTCGTGTTCATCAAAAACAAATGGTAAATTTCCTTTTTCGTTATGTCAAGAGACGCGTTTTAGCGTAGTTGTGATATAATTTCTTCAACTTTTTTGTTCTTATGCACCATTCTGTCTTTTAAATCGCGTCATTAATAGTAACAGCAGTCCGATCGTCGCGCGTTAAAATCACGCTGTTGTATTCTACGTAGGAGAAATTTGATGAAAACCGAAGATGCACAACTCGTACACC
>JAPPBX010000101.1 GCA_026702755.1 Candidatus Poribacteria bacterium
TCGGTCTCCAAAACCGAATGTTGGGGGTTCGAATCCCTCCTGGCCTGCCTTTTAATCTTATGATAGCTCGTTTTAAAAACTATATTCAGGGAATTACTCAGGAATGGCAGCGGGTGTCTAAACCGGACGCGAAAGAGGTTCAAGGCAGCACGATTACCGTCATAGTTGCTTCCGCCCTGTTAGGTCTTTTCATCGGGATAGTTGACGGGAACCCTGCTTTCCCAAGATGGGGAAACCCCTTAGGTTGGCTTTTTCTGGTAATTCTCCCGGTTGCTGTTTTTTTTATTGTAAGAAGTTGGGAAAACCAGCCGCAAAGCAGTAGAGAAAGTGAACTGAGTGGTGGTAATGAGGGAAGCCGGAAAATATTCGCAGCAGCGATAGCGTGTATTCCGTTAATCGCCGTCGTTGTAAGCCAGTACGCCTTGGATAGTCCGCTTGAGGGTTTCGGTATGGCTTTTCTTAGAGCACTTTTTATCCGTTAACGGCAATGTGACACATTAGTGAAATATGGATGGATATTGGTACGTTGTTCAGATATACACCGGGCATGAGAAGAAGGTTAAACTTAACCTCGACAACATGATTGCGAGGGAAGAGTTACAGGACGAAATTTTGCAGGTTAATGTCCCGGAAACCGAAGTGGTAGAGGTTAAAGATAGCCAGCGAAAGGTTAGCGTTCGCCCCTCTTATCCAGGGTACGTTCTTGTCAATACCACCCATGAGCTCGGTCCATACGTTGACAGTCCGATTGGGCAGAGAAGTTGGTCGCTCATACAGGAAACACCAGGAGTTATGAACTTCTTGGGCCCCACTTCACATCCATCACCTCTGAGCCCTGATGATGTTGAAGCAATGCTCCAGATGTCGACTGAAGAAGAGGAAGCCCCGCCAGTACCTGCAATGGAATACGAGATCGGTGACAAGGTCAAGGTGATAAACGGTCCGTTTAGTGGATTCCCTGGCGAAATTGAGGAAATTGATATGGAACACCAACGATTACGCCTCAGTATTTCGCTTTTTGGGCGCTCTACCTCTGTTGATTTGGGTTTGCTTGAAGTCGAGGAACTTAACTAGATTTAAATGGCGTAAAAATAAAATAGGGAAAAATAATGGCAAAAAAAGTAGCAGGTGAAGTTAAACTCCAGTTGGTATCCGGACAGGCAACACCGCAACCGCCTGTCGGTCCGAGTCTCGCGCCGTATATGATTAATCTACAGGAGTTTATCAAATCGTTTAATGCTCAGACGCAACATCAAACCGGAATGGTGGTGACAACCATTGTCACTTGTTATAGTGATCGGTCATTTACCTTTGCGGTAAAATCGCCGCCGGCTGCAATCTTACTCAAATCCGCGGCGAAGATCGCCAAAGGTTCAGGCGAACCTAATCGAAATAAGGTTGCCACCGTCACAATGGATCAGATTCGCGAGATCGCGCAGACGAAATTACCCGACTTAAATACGACAGACTTAGATGCAGCAGTGCGAATGGTGGAAGGTACCGCTCGTAGTATGGGGTTGACAATTAATTAGTGAAATTCGCTTGTTCGACGAAGAGGTATAACATCGTCGGCATAAGGATACTTACTTTGAAACGGGGCTACAGCAATACGCCCATGGAGAACAAGATGGCGAAAAGAGGAAAGCGATACCGCGGCATTAGAGAGCAGGTAGATAGGCTCCAACTTTATACGGTAGACGAGGCTATCTCACTCGTCAAGAATACGGGGGGTGCTAAGTTTGATGAGACTGTGGATTTGGCATCACGTCTTGGTATAGATGCTCGACAAGCAGATCAGAATATCCGAGGCACCGTTGCACTGCCACACGGAACAGGGAAGTCTGCGCGTGTTGTTGTCTTCGCCCAGGGTGATCTCGCGCGGCAAGCTGAAGAAGCTGGCGCAGATTTCGTCGGAACAGATGACCTTGTCGATAAAATCGTAGATGGTTGGCTTGAATTTGACGCGACAATCGCAACACCGGACCTGATGCGCAGTATCATGCCGAAACTCGGACGGGTTCTTGGCCCACGCGGTTTGATGCCGAATGCCAAGGCAGGCACCGTCACAACAGACATTTCCGAAACCGTTCAGAGTATCAAAGCTGGGCAAATCGAATACCGAGTGGAACGCTCTTCCGGTATCGTTCATGTCCCGATCGGCAAAGTCTCGTTTGAGGAAGAAAGCCTTAAACAGAACCTTGATGCAGTGATGAGTGCACTCGTTGCCGCCCGTCCCTCCTCGGTGAAGGGTAGGTATATTCGAAGCGTTGCTATCTCAGCGACAATGGGTGTCAGCGTTCGTATAGATCCGCAGCAATTTGTATAATCTACACGGGATACGATATAGAAATAGCCTTCACAGTTGAATAGAGTCGTAGAATGTAGGTGCTATGGGCTTAATTTTGCCTACCGAGGCTTGAATGGATAGAAACAGAAGGGTGCGGTCGAAGCGTACGCAAGGTCTTGCCGTCCACTGTTCACTTCTCCTTAATATGAGCCTCCAGGTGCCTGGGGGCTTTTTGCATGCAATCGTATACCCAATTGACAGTTTTATAGAGAAACCGAGGCAGTGTGCCGCGGTCAACACACAACCCACATAGAAAGGAATTGGAACATGCCGAATGAGGCGAATGTTCATCAAACAGAGCAAATTCGCGAGATTTTCGACAGTGCTGATGTTGTTCTGCTAACAGACTTTCAGGGACTTACCGTTGCGGAAATTAGCGAGCTGCGCAATCAGCTCCGAGCAGCAGGTCTCCGTTATAAAGTCTGTAAGAATACATTAGTAAATGTCGTTGCCCAAGAGAGAGGTATTGAAGGGTTGGCACCTTATCTCAAAGGAAATACAGCCCTTGCTACTGGCACAGATCCAGCAGCATCCTCAAAAATCTTGCTTGAATTTGGCGAAGAACACGAAAATTTTAAGATCAAAGGCGGGATTCTTGGAACCCAGGTCATTGACGCTGCAGGTGTTGAATCGCTCCAAGATATGCCGTCCCGAGAAGTCCTAATTGGCAAGACCGTCGGTCTCATCAGTGCACCGCTTACCGGGCTTGTCCGGACTCTCGATCAGGGTTCACCTATTACAGGTATGGTGAATGTACTCAGTGGAACAATACGTCAGGTAGCCTCTGTGCTCACACAGGTTGCTGACCAAAAGAAAGAGGCGGAAAACGCCTAAATCAAAGCGCGTATTGCGCATATACTAAATATTGTGGGGAAAGTCGGTTACGATGATTTAACCCTGCATGGCTTGATCAGAAAACTTCTAATCAAGTTAATTTGGTACTACTTATAGAAAGGATATGAACATGGCCGCAGATTTAGAGAAAATGATTGACGAGATTAGCAATATGACGGTTCTGGAACTTTCCGAATTGGTCAAAGCGTTAGAGGATAAATTCGGTGTAAGTGCGTCAGCCGCCCCGGCTGTCGCTGTGGCAGGGGTAGCAGCACCCGCCGCCGGTGCGGAAGAGGAAGCCGCTCCGGAGGAAGAGAAAACGGAATTTGACGTTCAACTCAAAGACTTTGGTGCCAAGAAAATTCCTGTCATCAAAGAGGTTCGCGCTATCACCGGACTCGGCTTGAAGGAAGCGAAAGAAAAAGTCGAATCCGCGCCTGTCATCATTCAAGAAGGTGTCTCTCAAGAGGATGCCGAAAAGACAAAAGAGCAGCTCGAAGCCCTTGGTGCCGAAGTTGAAATCTTATAGGTGGAAGTACACCGCCTTACAACATAGACTGCGCGCTTAACCGCACGCGGTAGGTAAACCCATTATGGTTCTTGATTATAGCGATGCACGAACTCATCGCTCTACAGCGGACTATAATGGGTTTTCGTTTTTTGTTAAAGCAATAATCTCCGGAAGTGCAGATACAAGTTTGATTAAAACCTAATCTGCTGGAAAATACCAACGTATTACCTATGTTCAGTATCGTTGATGTCTTTTATCTTGTTTTCAGTCAGCTCGCGGTTGGCGGGTTTATTCTGCTTCTCATAGTTCCAAAAGATTTGGTAGGTGCCAATTTTTATCGCTTGATGGGAAGTATCTACTTGCTTGTAGGGGGTTTATCGCGTTGTGCAAACCTTGCTCTCTATCAACAACCTGTCACATTTCGCAGTTTTTTCGGATTCTGGCAGAACCCAGAGTCCATTTCTGTTATCTGTTTCGTTCTGATTGTCCTTTTTTACACATTGAGCTGGTGGTTCAAAGCACTACTGGTCACCCGACTCCTTTTCTTTAGTGGGGCAATTTGCGGCGTAGTATGGATTGTCTTGAGCGCACAGCGTTATCTTCAAGTTGTTCAACTCCCCGCTGAGATGTTTCTGTTACCGCTTCAGTTCTTGACAGCGTCTGTGTTATTGGGTGCCGTCCACAGCGGAATGTGGTTTGGACACTGGTATCTCGTGGTGCCTGATTTACCAGTGACATATCTGAAACGGTTTAATACCGTATTACTCTATACCCTTTTGGGTATGACACTGCTTCTCTGCCTGAACCTCTTTTTCAGACAGCAATCTGTGGATGTTGTACCTTTTAACCTTTTCTATCAAATCATTTTTAGTATGCGGATGCTGATTGGCATCGCGGGAACGCTGTTTCTCTATTTTATTACGTGGGATTGCTTGCGTCCTAAATCGGTTGCCCGCGATGTCCTTGGGGCGACACGGGCTGCAACAGGCTTCCTTTTTATTGCCATTATAACAGTATTTCTGGGCGAGTTTTGCAGTCGGTTGCTGCTTCTGGAAATGCGATTCATTTTTTAATTTTTTGGAATCGAATTTCGTTGTAATTTAAATTTCAGATATGCTAAAATGACTATATCCATTAAAAACTTGAGGAGGCACATAATGAAATCCCAAATTTTCTATGAACCCGAATCAATGAGTCTTGAAGACCGGCCCGTACCGGCAGCAGGGGACAACGACCTATTGGTCCAAGTGCGTTCAGTAGGCATCTGTGGTTCGGATGTCGCATACTATTTCGGTAATAGTTCACTCGAAACAGATGACGGGAAGGGACCCCTTATTCTTGGACACGAGTTCACTGGTGAAGTCGTTGAAGTGGGTAGTGAAGCAGGATCAACAGGTGGATTTAAAGTAGGGGACAGAGTTGTCGTTAATCCCGTTCAATCGAACCCAGACTCTTTTTGGAGCCAGAAAGGATTGTCCAACTTGTGTCCAGAAAAACGTGTCTTAGGTGTTGGTGTTGACGGTGGTTTTGCGGAATACGCGGTTTCTGATTATCGCTGGACGGTCAAACTCCCCGATAACGTAACTTATGACCAGGGAGCGTTAACAGAACCTCTGGCATGCGGACTTTATGCTGTCAATAATCTCAATGCTGAGGAAGGACAAACTGCCGTTGTCTTCGGACCGGGCCCTATCGGTCTAATGATGGTACAAGTTCTAAAGAGCCGCGGTTTGAAAAATGTCTTGCTCGTTGGAACCCGCGACTACCGCTTGGATTGCGGTAAGGAGCTCGGCGCAGATGTCGTCGTCAATGTTAGTGATACCGGTTCCCCACATTATGTTGAAGACCTTGGTGCTGCAATTCAGGAACTCAATAACGGAGAATTGGCGGATCGCGCAATTACGGCTACCAGCTCGCTTGACGCAATTCACACGGCACTCGAAGTTACAGGTAGGCACGCGACTGTCGTTATCTTTGGGCTTCCTGGCGATACAGACGTGATGCAGGTTCCTATCCTTGACACTATTCTCGATGATAAAACTATCAGGTTCTCTTGGCTTGCTCCCGATACATGGGAAGAGGCTGTCCAGCTGATTTCGAGTGGCGATGTCAATATGGACAAAATCATCAGCCACGAGTTTTCACTTGAATCACTCGTTGAAGGGATAACCAAGGTTCGCAACCGCGAAGACGGTTGTACCAAGGGCTTGATAAAAGTCTCCGCCTAACCGGTAAGTAACATGGGCATCCCATTTTTTATCCTTTTTGCCCTTTCAATCGCTTTTCTATCACTTGGGATAACTGGGTGGGGTGGCTTCGTCTCGGTGGAATGGCCTCAACAGGATTCACCCGATGCAAACAGCGACAACACCGTGGCTGTCACCCCTTACCTGAGTTTTCAACCCAATTATTGGGCGATCGCACAGTGTTTCACAGGGTTTCTATTGTTTTTAGCGAGTCTCTATTTTATGGGCTTTTTCCTCTATCTTGAAGAGCGAGAAAGCGGTAGGATAATGAAGAACGTTAAAAGTTTCGCCAAACTGCGACAGTTTATGGAACGACATCAGAAGGGGGACACTTCAGAATGAATTCGCTCATAAGATTTTTCGTTAGCAAACCGAAGCGGTCCCGGATGCTGATAGGTATCGGATTGCTGTTTGGCATGGTATGCTGTTTTACGACAGCCGATGCCAAAATCGACCCAGAGACAGTGGCTGGAATCTGGCTTTTCGATGAAGGTACTGGGAAGACCACTGCAGATTTATCCGGCAATGGGAACGATGGTGAACTCAAAGAGGGCGCGAAATGGGAAGATGGACAATTTGGGCAGGCAGTCATATTTGATGGGAAAGACGATTACGTTGAAATTGCTCCCTCACCGCTGTTCAATTCGGAGGAGTTCACTGTCACCTTCTGGATGCATCCTACAGCTGTCGGAGGCAACAACCCGGCGGGTAAAGGCTCAGCCACCCTTGTCATTGCGAACGGTAACCCTGGAGACGGTGGCGGAGCGAATTGGTGGTTTGAGTTCTGGAATGGCGGCAACTTTGAATTCAAAAGTTGTCAAGCAGGTTGCGCCGCCGCGAACACACCGGTGAACAAACCGAATGAATGGTATTTTATCGCTGGTATCTACAACGGCACTGAGTATGAACTCTATATTGATGCTACATTTAAGGCAAAAGGACCGAACAAAGTCGGCGCACCGGAAAAGGGACTCCTTATCGGTAGTGGATTGTGTCCGGCTGGTCATGGATGTGACGGTGGCTATTTCAAAGGCATCATTGACGATGTGGCAATGTTTAGCAGTATCCTGAGTGAAGCGGACCTGAAAACGCTCATGGACCAAGGTGTGGGAAAAGTACTCGGTGTTGCGCCGGTAGAACCCATAGGCAAATTGACAACGACGTGGGGTAATTTGAAAAGACGTTAAAACGTCAAGCCCCGTCAACGTGGAACGACGATTGAAAAACGATTTACTTCTTCGCGCATCAAAATGTCTACCGGTAGAACGTGTCCCCGTTTGGATGATGCGGCAGGCAGGCAGATCAGATCCCGTTTACCGGCAGATTCGACGTGAGCTTAACCTTCCGTTGGAACGACTCTTTCGGACGTGTCCTGCACCGATGTTGCAGACCGATGTCGAATCAGCAGTCAAAATTTCACTGCTGCCTAAACGTATCGGTGTTGATGCCATCATTGTTTACAAAGATATTCTCACCCCACTCGCCCCTATGGGCGCGCATTTCCGGTTTAATCCCGGTCCTATTTTAAGCTCACCCATCCGGACGCGAGCCCAAGTCAACGTCCTTCAATCCGTTGATGACCCACCCACACAATTAGCGTTTACGGGAAACGTCATTCGCGAGTTACGGGAAACCTTGAATGAGGAACTACCACTGATCGGTTTTGCTGGGGCACCTTTGACGATCGCCTTTTTCCTCATTGTAGGGGAGAGTCCCATCAAGCATGGCGGAGGAATGTCGGAAAAAGCCACTCCTGTCTTCCAAATGATAGAAGAGGCACCGGAGCTCCTACATCTCCTGTTAGAAAAACTAACGAAGATGACAATTAACTACTTGAATTATCAAATCAGCGAAGGGGTTCAAATAGTGCAACTCTTTGAATCTATTGCGGACATCTTGCCCAGGCGGATTTATGAAGAATTCGCACTTCCTTACCACCAACGAATTTTCGTCGAACTCAATTCAGAGGCACCCAGCATTCTTTTCGCAAAGGAGTGCAATTATCTGGATTTAATGCATCAGAGTGGCGCAGATGTCCTAAGTGTGGGAAAGTGTGTAGACCTCGGCAAAGCCAAAGCGGAAATAAATGGTACTGTCGCTTTCCAAGGAAATGTTGATAACGATATCCTCCGGGACGGAACCCCTGATGACATCACGGCAGCAGTCGATGCCTGCTTAAAACAGGGTGGGAAAACCGGACATATTTTGAATTTGAGTCACGGGCTACACAGAGACACTCCTTTTGAAAACGTCAAACATTTCGTAAATATCGCAAAAAGACTGTAGGGAAATTAATGAGAAACATTCCGGAAAACCCGTTTGCGCCACGACAATACGGACAACTCGTTAAAGTAACAGAACGGGTATATCTCTTTCGCAATATCGTCAACTCTTCTATTATTATTGGGGATAAAGGGGTTGCAGTAATTGATACACAAGTGAACCAAATGATGGCACGACGATTGCGCAGTGCGATTCGTACTATCACAGATAAACCGATCTTATACGCAATTAACACCCACTATCATTGGGACCATACCAATGGGAACGTTATTTTTCATGAAGTTGGCGCGACCGTCGTTGCACGCGAGATGACAAAAGATTTTATGGTGAACAGATCGCCGCGTCAAGAAGCGTTCCTTCGTTCCCGGGGTTTTACGCTCGGTGATCCGCCTTTCCTCCCGCAGCAGACCTTCACTGACGAAACCGAATTGGATTTGGGTAATCAACCTTTGCACCTCGTTCATTTAGGAAAGGCGGAAACAGATGATGCCACTGCCATTAGGATTCCAGCGGAAGATTGCATCGTTTCCGGTGACACCGTCATGACAGGAAGTTTTCCAATTTTCGGTCAACCTGTGATGAACGAAGGTCTCATGGCAAACCACGATTGGATTAATACAATTAAAGAGCTCCGTACATACACACCTAAAGCCGTTCTTCCGGGTCACGGACCCTTGGCATACGATGCCGAAATCGATTTGTTACTTGAGATTGAGACTTATTTTTTAACGGAGGTCCGAAAGCGTGTTGAACAAGGGATGTCCTTAGCCACACTGCTTGCCGAGATGGAAGCCAATCTACCTGACTGGATTCGAGATATTGCTGAGGTCTGGGGGACCCCTCGTTATGCGATTTTAAGGGTATATCGCGGGTTGATCGACGATCCGGAGCCGGGCTGGCAGCACTTGAAACCTTCAGCTATTCCAACTGCGGATGCCGAAGCCCTTCGTCAAAATACATCCGAACTCAAAGCGTTTGAAATGTACCGGGAAACCGCTGAAGAGGTTGCAGAGGGCAACGATTTCGGCTTAGCCATCGCTATTTTGAAAGCTGCGACGCAGAAATATCCGAATTTTCCTGACGCATGGACGGCGTATGCAAGTCTGCTTACGCAAGCATCTCGCATCGTATCAAGCGTCCTTGAGAAGGGTGATTTCTTCGCTGAGGCGAAAAAAGCAATTGATATTGCACTTGGATTGGATCCGGATTGTGCGCCGGCGCACCTTTTGCGTGGGTATAACCACATACTCTCTGCCTACCGTAACGGTGATGACACAAAGGCGGGATTGGAGTCTGTTTACAAAGCCCTCGTCATTGGAATTCAGGGCACGCAGCTCGCACAAGCATATTTTTGTATTGGACTCGCGCACCGCGCAAACGGGGACGAGACCTTGGCACGTGAATCCTTTGCGAAGGCGATCGCTGCTGACGCAAGGTATATGCCGGCGCAGTTGGCTAACATAGCATAGGAGAAAAATAAAAATGAAGTATGATAGTGTTTTATTGGTTGCATTTGGCGGTCCGACACCCGGATGCTGTAAAAAATATAATAACAATACCTGTCCTGGTGAAGCCTACTGCTTTGTTGAAGGAATTGCCGGGGAGGCAGAATCTCAAAGAGAACGCGTAAAAGACATCTCAGCACATTACGTAAAATTGGGCGGATTTTCACCTTTCAACGAATTGACCTTCAAACAAGCTGCCGCATTAGACGATGCGTTGCGTGCGCGTAATCTGCCGCTTCCTGTCTATGCTGGATTTAGACATTGGAACCCCTACTTAAAGGAAGTCATCGCAGAAATGACACAGAAGGGATACCGTAAGATACTCGGCATCATCATGGCACCACACCAGTCCAAAGTCAGTTGGGAATGGTATCAGCAAACGGTCCAAGATGGAATTGATGCACTGGAGGGTGAGAAGCCTACTGTTGATTACCTTGAGCCGTGGTACACACACGAAGGCTATGTCGGTGCTATCGCTGAAATCATTAAAACCGCGTGTGGTGACAAATTAGCGCGTGCTGAGCTTGTTTTTACAGCGCATGCAATTCCACAGGTCTCCGCGGACACCTCACCCTATACACAACAGTTCGCAAAAACAGGTGAGGCAGTCGCTCAAAAGATCAGAAAAACTCGGTTCGGTTTGGCATACCAAAGCGAAGTGGAAAACAGTCCGATACCGTGGACACAACCGGATATCAACGACTGGCTTAAAGCCCGAAAAAACGATGGTGTTGATACCGTTGTCGCCTCGCCTATCGGTTTCCTCTGTGACCATGTTGAAGTACTCTATGACTTAGACATAGAAGCGACTGAAACGGCGGAGGCGTGCGGCATTGATTTTATTCGGGCGGGAACGGTCGGTGCGCATCCGAAATTTATCGGCATGTTAGCAGACTTTGTATGTGAAAAATCTGCGGAGTGAGAGTGAAGGTCGAACGGACTCGTTTGACTGTGATGCTCTTGTGCTCTTGTTCATGCTGGATACGGATTGGAAGTTTTAAATGAAGAACCTGGATTGAGAGTTCTCATGTCGAAAAACTCAGTTAGAAAGCGTGCAATTGTTATTGGGGGCGGTATTACAGGGTTAGCCGCGTGCTATCGCTTGCAACGCGAGGCAGCACAACGCGATATTCCGCTTGACCTGATACTCCTTGAAGCAAGTGAGCGTGTCGGCGGCGTTATTCAAACTGAACATCGCGACGGTTTTCTCATTGAGCACGGACCCGATGCATTTATTTCAACGAAACCGTCGGCAAAGGCTTTATGTGAGGAACTCGGTATCGCAGATCAACTCATCGGTACTAACTCAAAGGTCCGGCGGAGTTTTGTAATCCGCAATGGAACGTTACATCCTGTCCCGGAAGGCTTTTATATGATGGCACCGGGTTCTTTCATGCCATTCCTAAAAAGCCCGCTCTTTAGTTGGCACGGCAAATTGCGAATGGCATTCGATCTCTTTATTCCGCGTAGGGAAAGAGATACGGATGAAGCCGTAGCGCACTTCGTCAGGCGGCGCCTTGGCACCGAAGCCTTCACACGGATGGCACAACCTATGATAGGAGGCATTTACACCTCGGATGCCGAAAATTTAAGTCTCAAGGCGACCTTTCCAAGATTCTTAGAGATGGAGAAAACGCACGGGAGCATCATCAAGGCACTGCGCGCACAAAAAAAGCAGGCAGCCGAAACCAGCCGAGACACGAGTGGACCGCGCTATAGCCTCTTTCTCTCTTTTAAATCTGGAATGCAGACCTTGATTGATAAGCTTACTGAAGCCGTATTCGACAGTATTAGGTTAAATGCCCGCGTAGAACATATTCAACAAACACCTGATGATAACGGGTGGATCGTTTCCCTTGCCAATGGGGAAACGCTAAATTCAGAACTCCTCTGCATCGCCCTTCCAACACCACAAACGGGGACACTTGTCCAAGACGTATCAAAGCCACTTGCCACAAAACTTGATGCTATCCCTTATGCTTCCTCGGCAACGGTTAACTTCGCTTTCCGCCGTTCAGACGTTACGCATCCATTGAATGGTATGGGATTTGTCGTCCCAGCTACGGAAAATCTATCTCTTATCGGATGTTCCTTCAGTAGCGTTAAATTTGAAAGCCGTGCGCCTGCTGAACATGTTCTGTTACGTGCCTTTGTTGGCGAACCTACGTCTAAAAAAAGTGAAACAGAACTTATTGAGTTATGTCAAGCGGACTTAACACCACTTCTCGGATTCAAAAACGCTCCACAGTTTGCTATCGTTAGCACGCATTCACAGGCGATGGCACAGTATCAGGTGGGACACCAAGACCTTGTCAGTGATATAGAACGGTTCGCGAATGGATTACAAGGATTCGCACTTGCAGGAAACGGTTATCATGGGGTTGGCATTCCAGACTGTATTCGGAGTGGAGAGGCAGCAGCCCTTTCACTCTTAGATACACTGTGAGGGTGTGATGGATTTTACGATGGCGCGCCGAGGCATAGTCGTTGTATGTTTGGGGTTATGTGGATATGTATTGGTGACATTAAGTAGCAAACTTGCGCCCCGCGCTGAAAACACTAAAGATCGCGTGGCGGAAGCATATCAAGGATTTCAGGAAGGGAAATGTAAAAGCTGCCATCCTGCAATCTGGCGGGAGTGGGAAGGTTCGATGCACGCGAAGGCGTGGGTTGATGAAATCTATCAGGAGGTCGCAAGTCAAGTTCCGGACAGAGAGACAAAATGTGACCAGTGTCATGCTCCGCAACCGATTCTCATCACGGGTGTAGGAAAGATGCCGGAACTCAGGACTGAACACCGGGAAGCAGGCGTTTCATGCCTCGTCTGCCATCTCGATGCTGAAGGTGCGATGCACGGACCACAAGCAAGCGCAGAGACCTATTTCCACGCCAACGTGACCGATCCCATCTATACAGCACCAACAACACTCTGTAGTACTTGTCATGGTCAGCCAACTGTCCCTGAGCATGACCAAGTTTCCAGTTTTCTAAATAGTAAATTCGCTGAAGATGATAAAAGTTGCGCGACGTGTCACATGCCGATTGTGAATCGGCTACAAAGCACAGCTAGTTATGAAAGCATTAAAGGCAGGAAACACACGTGGCGCGGAAGTCGTAGTGTCGCACAACTCAGACGTGCTGCGGCACTTCAACTTGAGATCACGCCTGAAAAGGTAAATGTGAAACTTCAGAGCAAGACCGGACACATTTTACCGGGTGGGACATTGCGTACTATTATGCTTGAAATGGTGCAGCTCACTTCAGAGAATGGTGTACGTCAGAAGAAACGAGTCTCAATTTCTGCTGGAGAAGAAAATCGGCTTCTTCCAGATGAAAACAGAATTTATGTTTTCGACACACCATCCAGGGTACCCGGCGACACAATTACAGTTCGCCTCATGTATCAATTGACACCGAAAACACCGGAATCCGAGTGGATATTGATGGCAGAGAAAAATCACGTTGTGCCTTGAGACACTAAGTGTTCATATTCGGTAATGAATCGAGACCGAGCAATCGTTTTAGGGTCGGTGTCGCGCGGGATACAACCGCCTCTGATACTAATTCAAGATGTGCTTGCTGCGGTTTCAGGATGGAGCGACAGAAAAAACCGAGTAACCCAACACGCGTTTCATTCGTTCTATTTTCTGAGGATCCGTGCCATATTGCCCCGTTGACAATTAAAACGGAACCCCGTGGTCCACAAATCTGCAGCTCGTCGGCATATTCCACACCCGGTTCAGGTAATGCCTCGAGCCGCCGATGGCTCCCCGGGACACAACTGGTTGCTCCATTTTCAAGTGTAAAATCATCCAGAAACCATACGCTGTTAGCAACCATAGGGAAGTTTGGACGCGGTGTGGGAAGTCCTGATAATGGGTAATCAATATGGAGACCGGTATCAGGCGCGCCTGGATAAAGCACATTTACGGTAAAGGAGCTCAGTGTGCAATCCGCGCCGAGTAGATACTCCATAGCGGCAAGCATTTTTGGATGTTGAATGGTTTCTTCAAACATCTCGCCTTTGTCAATGAGATTCCAGACGCGTTGCGCGCTGTCATTGGCAAGATATGTGTGCCCCTTGCCGGCTTTTTGTTCCGCCTCAGCGAGTGCCAAAGCACTTTCTCGAAGCTGCGCTGTTGTGTCTGGAGGTATCAGACTTTCGAGAAGCAGAAAACCGTGCTGATCCAGTTGATTCTTTTCAGATTCGGTCAAGACAGTCATGTTTTTCTCCGATGCTATTTTTTCTTGACAGTTTAAGCGTTTTCTGGTAATATGTCAAATAGATTGTAAATTTCTGCTTAAAGAGGTGGAAATTTTCAGCCAGAATTCCGATTTTGATTTGACATATTTTGTAAATTGTGGTATTATAATAAGCGGACTGCAATTTAATCTGATGATATACCAATGCGGCGGGAACAAATTTACCGATTGCATAAAAAATCACGTAACTGCAGGACGATTTTGTTACCGGTTTCGTCCGTGTAACACTCATGTCTCTAACACGTAATGATTAAATGCTTGCTTAATTTTGCCACTTTTTGATAAAATAAATAATAGAAAAATTCCCGCAAGGTTGAACATGGAAGTTAGATGCCGCTTTCCATCTATTTTTGACCTGTGCCGTATGCTACACGAACCCTATCCTACGGCTACATCCGTATCGGGAAATTTTAATGCTCGTTGGTAGGATGTTAATTGGATGGGCAAACATCTACCCCGGACGTCTTTTTTGTATTCTCGCTTGCCCATCTAAGAAACTCAGTACTTAGTCTTGCGAGCGCGCAGACTTAACGAGGAGGATGAGTTAATGAAAAAACGAACACTCGTTTGTTTTTTGATTTTTACACTGTGTGTTTTTTACACTTCAATTCCGAACACGGTTTTCGGGCAGGAAGCGGAAGCCTCTCTCGCTGTCAAGGTACGTGACAAATACATTGATTTGTTTCAGCGTGACGATGTTAAGGCACTTCTGCCAGAGATTTTGAACGGACTTAAGACAGCAGAGGTTGATGATATCGGTGGTACCATTGATTTAGCTATCAGTCTTATTAACGCTGGGTCGGCCGCAACCCTGCAGACGGTCGCTCAAGGACAAGGGATCATACTAACAGACGACCATATAGCACTTCTGTCAGATCCAGATGTCCAAGCGTTACTGCAAGATGAAGACGTTAAAACATTGCTTCAAGATCCAGTAGCAATTGACGAACTTGCAGGGTTGTTGTTGCCGCCTCCGTCAACCGATGAAGAGACGACTCCATCAACGGATGAGGAAACCACTCCGTCAACCGATGAAGAGACGACTCCATCAACGGATGAGGAAACCACTCCGTCAACCGATGAAGAGACGACTCCATCAACGGATGAGGAAACCACTCCGTCAACCGATGAAGAGACGACTCCATCAATGGACGAGGAAACCACTCCGTCAACCGATGAAGAGACGATTCCATCAATGGACGAGGAAACCACTCCGTCAACCGATGAAGAGACAACCCCACCAGATGAAGTTATACCCCCGCCGGTAACAGCTCCAATGGCAGATCCAATTCCTTCGATAATGCCTACAAATGAAGCACTTTTGGGCAAATCTCGGCTTGGTGGACTCTCGCATAACACGATCTCCGGAAGGAAATTTGTGCAGGATCTTTTCATGGTGGCTACCGGACAACCGATTGAAAGTTTAGCAGGTTTCGGACTCACTCAAGACGCATTGGTTGCAATGGTGGTTGAAGAGATTGCTAAGTTGGTCGGACAAGAAATTCCTTTCCCAAAAAATCAGATCCTGAATCTTCTAGCTGATCCCGATATCCGAATTTTCGCTGGAAAATTAGGGGAAACGGATTTAGAACAAGGTTTAGACCCCGAGAATTTTGGGAACGCGATTACACCTCTGCCGCTTGATCTTATCTATGATGATAGGATGGGTGACAAGACCGACCCGAATCGAAAATATCTGACTCGCAATAATTTGAATCTTTACGTTCGCGTTCCGCTGCCAGCATCAAATATCGGTGGTGTTACGTTTCAGTCCAGTGACGGAACGCTGCAAGCAAAGGGTCGGTTGGTTGGTGATCCGACGGTCCTGGGTTCAGAGTTGATCCGCCATACCTTCCGATTGGAAGAGGCTCTTGCTGCTACTAACTTACCGGCATGGCCCGCTCTGGAAGATAGTCTTGAGCAGCTTTTTGAAGAGGTTACCCTCGTCCACCATTATGGACTGAATGGGGATCCTGTTGAGCATCCCATGGATCCTATATTCGGACCAAATGGCGTTGTTTGGGAAGCTGAGATAGGGGTCGTACCAGGTAGTAGTTATTATTACTTTCATGTGACGCTTGCTGACGAGTTAACTCTGGAAGTTTTGGATCGCGAAAAACTCGCAGCCCTTGCTAAGGAAACATTGGCTGGTAATCTCGCCACAATATCAGAAGTCCTGAGTGCAACAAAAACCTATCCGATTCGTGAGTGGTCGATGCCAGACCCGCGCAATCTCCAATTAACGAATCGTGGGATTCTTGAGGAATTATTTGATGACAATTTCAGGGCAGTATTCAACACAGCTGTGGGTTCGATAATTACAGAGTCCTTGGCAAGTGGTCAATTACCGTCTCCACAACAGTTGCTGAACGCACTTGGAAAACATCGATGGAGACTTCAGAATATACTCCTGCGTAATGCTAACAGAGTGACAACAGAATTTGAGGAATCGTTTGATCCGATGTTGTCTTCTGTTTTCACTATCCCAAAGGTCAATCCGGAATATGGGTCACTCTGGGTTCCTGAAACTCAGTTCGATAATATTCCCGATGGCAACTATTTTTTGGGTGCTGTTGTCCATGATGTGAATGGGAACCCCTTAGATTTAATGCAAGGTGAGTTCACCGTTGATACCAGTGCACCAGAAGCCGATGTTGAAATCAGTTCAGGTGTCAACACAGTCGGTTATGAAAACGACGAAGGTGTTTACGTTGCCACTTCCTTGGAACCGGGTGCTGCTACCTTGACAGTCACAGGTGTACCGGGATTAAAACCAAGTGATAGAGTTGCACAGGCTGAAGGATATCTCGTTTATCAAATAATTGGGTTGAATGAAGACGGAACACCCTATCTCGGTGATCCATCGCTCCAACGCCCGAACACTTGGATGCCGCTAACGCCTGAGGCTACCCTGCTTGCCTCGACGATATGGGATCAAACCATAGCGCAACTTGTAGGTCAAAATGTTCTTCCTGAGGAGATTGAATTTGGTGGTGTAACTGTACCGACCCAAACGCTAACCTTAAACACGGTATTAGCTTTCCTTGGGACACCTCTTGGACTTGGGTTCCTACAAGACAATTTAAACCCGTCTCTTGAGGACTTAGGCGAATTGCTAAATATGCACCTGCAATTGGACGCTGATGTAGCGCAATCGCTCGTTGACGTTTTAGGAGTAACGGTAGACATCGTTAATGCTGTGCCAATCACTTATGGCGAGCCGCCAAATGGTAATAGTTTGATGATGCTTGCACAATTGGGTGAAGATGTCCTCGCAGGGGATTATGGGATTCGCGCAATGGGGATTGATACGCTCTTCAATGTAAGTTCTCATACTGCGCCAACACATCTCAGGATTGTTTATTCAAGTGATCCTGCACATCAGGACCGTGCAAGCGTAACGTTTGTTGTGGTTGGTGATTGTAACTTGGACGGCGATATGGATGACCTCTTTGAAAGTGGTCCTGTCGGTAACGTCACAATCTTCAACAATACCACAGAAAATGTTGTCTTAACTGTTACAGTTGACCATCGCTCACCACATCCTGCCGCCGTTATGGTGCAGTACATGGATGCAAGTGGCGCATGGCAAAACATCGGCGAACTTGATCTCGCAGGAACCCAAACAGGTTCAACATTGGAGATCGGTTGGAATGTCTCTGATTTTGAAGCATTGTTGGGTGGCAATGAGATGAGCCAGGTAATGGTTCGCGCTGTGGCAACCAACGCACTGCAAATTACAGATGTCAATCCGATGCAGGGTGTCATCAACTTAGATGCCGGTATTTGTCCGTTAGATCCTGAGGTTGTTGGAATTACGGTGGCTCCAGTTCCCCCGACTGTTACTAACCCGGATAGTGGTGGACGACAAGGCACACTCATGCTTACTGCGTATACACCGAGCCGGACTTCTACTCCTATTAGTTCTGTCCGCTTGGCTGCCACGGGTCCTCAAGCTGCTGAATGGGTGATTGAAAGCAGTGAAACTGCTGAGCACATTGAGGGTCAAGAACTTGCTGACCTCCTTGGTGATCTCGTCAACACTGTGGGACCTGACAAACCAGTTGTCTCTGTCAATACTACCTACCAGAAATGGGTGGCTACTGTGGATACCACAACTTTGGCAGATACTATCACCGCAGATAGTCCAGCAGCACGAGATGCATCTAAAGATGAAAACCAGTATGTGGTAGTGGGGTATGCGAACACCAACGGAACCGAAGTTCCACCGATTCCTGGTGTTGAGGCAAGATTCTCTGTTGACAATGTTGACGATGTCGCGCCACTCGGTCCGACAAACGTCAGTGTAACAAGCGTTGAGGCGACCGATAGCATCTTTGAAGACGCTGGCGATGGCAGCTACACCGTTGGTGGTCTCGTTGATAAGTATGACGATGCTGTCAGTTCACCTATGGCTACCCTTACCATTGAGCCGATGGCTGAACGGAAAACCTACGCATCTGTCATGTTACAAACGGACGCTGAAGGCATTGTTATTGGTGACGTAACCGAAACCGCTGAAGGCAGTGGCATTTTCATGGTAACTATTGATGTCGGCACGCTTGCTGACGGTGAGACGTACCTGGAAAACGGAACTTATATGTTCCATGCCCTCGCTTATGACGGATCTCCTGACGGACCTGATGAACAGTACGGCAATATCCAAGAGGATATGTCCGCAACGGATGGAACCAGAATCTCGGTGACTGTTGCAAACACTCGCCGACCGGCTCCTCAAGTTCTGGCGTTTGCTGTCGGTGATCCAGCACAGACGAACCCGGATAGTGGTGCACCTCAGGGAACCATAGCACTTTACGGCTATTCACCTGAAATCACTTCGGCACCTACCACCTCTCTGATGTTTGAAGTTAAACGCAAGAACGACACAGAGTGGACTCAGGTCGGCACTGCCTCCGAAAGTAGTCCAGTTACTACAGTTGACGATGCAAAACTCGCAGCAGCAGACGTAGCGGACGTAGCAGATGTTGCCGGAGGGAATGTTGTAAAATCTGACACCTATCAAAGGTGGATGATTGAGGTAGATACAACAACTCTTGAGGATAGCATTACTGCTGATAGTCCTGGTGCGCGTGATGCCTCCAAGGATGACAATCAGTACATGGTGCGTGCGACTGCAAGTGCCGCAGCTGATGGAAGCGAGACGCTCTCTGCTGACGATGTCACTGCGATGTTCTCTGTTGACAATGTTGACGATGTCGCGCCACTCGGTCCGACAAACGTTAGTGTAACAGGTGTTGAGGCGACCGATAGTGTCTTTGAAACCGCTGAGGATGGCAGCTACACCGTTGGTGGTCTCGTTGATAAGTATGACGATGCTGTCAGTTCACCTGTGGCTACCTTCACCATTAAGCCAACAGCGGATAGAAAGACCTACAAATCTATCAGGTTCGTAACCGACATTGAGAACCTTGTTGTTGGCGACGCGACCGAGACAGCCGAAGGCAGTGGTATTTTCGAGGTAACTGTTGATGTCGGTACACTTGCTAACAGTGAAACATACTTGGAAAATGGAACTTATATGTTCTATGCCCTCGCCTTTGACGAGTTCGGCAACGAACAAGCCGATGACTCTGAAACGGATGGGTCGAAAATCTCAGTGACAGTTGAAAACAGTTATCGACCAGCTCCCGAGATCTTCGCGATCACGACCGACCCCGCAGCACAGACAAATCCCGATAGCGGCGCACCGCAGGGAATCCTTGTACCTAACACGTACACCCTCGGTGAGAGGACCTCTCCACCTATCACTTCAGTGCGTGTTGAAGTTAAACGTCAAGATGCTGATGATTCTGAGTGGAAAGAGGTTGGTGTGACCACCGAAGGCACTGTTATTAGCGAGGAAGAATACCAAGAACTAAAGCAGAGCGATGCTGACTTCATCGCTGATTTTGTTGGTGTCGCAGCTGAAGCTGTCGTTGATGGTGAAGCAACCGCACCGATTCATAAACATCAAGCCTACCAAAAATGGTCGGTTAGCGTAGATACGGTAGCATTGGAATTAGAGGATACCATCACTGCGGATAGTCCCGCAGCGCGAGATGTAGCCCAAGATTCTAATCCGTATATCGTACGTGCAATCGCACTTTCCGCTGCAAACGAGAGTGAAACAGCAGCCCCCAGTGGTGTTCAATCAAGGTTCTCACTTGACAACGTTGACGATGTTGCACCGCTCGGACCGACAAATATTGTCGCTGTCACTCATGTTGCCGAAGGCGTTGACGCACAGCCCCCCATTGCAGCGAATGAAGATGGGAGTTATACGGTTGGTGGTATTGTTGATGAATCAGTACCGTCACCAATGATTATGCTTACGGTTGAACCGACAGCTGAGCCGAAAACCTACGCGGCAGGTTCAGTAAGGTTGGTGCAAACCGATGTAGATGGCAACCAAATCACTGCCGATAGCGAACCGGGAGTTTTAGAAGCACCGACAGTCGATATCGGGATGCTTGCAAATGGAACCTATATGTTCCATGCGCTCGTTATTGATGAATTCGGTAATGTGCAAGCCGATGATTCTGAAACTGATGGGTCGAGAATCACAGTGCATGTGCTGAACTTCCGAACCTCCGATATCAGCGATTTGGCGGTCATAGCTGTTGACGGTGTGGATGTTGCAGACGCACCTGCTGAACCGATCCCACTTCGCAATTCGGTCGCTGTAAGTTTCATGGTTGCTAACGGCTCATTAGCCGCAGACCACCTGAGTGGTGCTATTAACGGAAGCGCAGTTCCGAGCGAAAGTGCGGAAGATCCAGAAAATACCTTCTCACTTACGGTAATGGAACTTTCAGCACTGCCGGATGGTATGTATACACCGGATGGTGTCGTCACCCAATGGAACGGTTCAGTCCCGTTCTCGTTGGCAATGATTAACCTTGATAACACCGGTCCGATGATTACGATTGAGACTCCTTCAGAAGACCATACGGTGGATAGCTTGCCGACCGTTCATGCGACATATAATGACGGTGAAGGTAGCGGTCCAGACAGCACTGGTAAGGAAGTCTTAGCTTGGGCAACGACGGAACTTGCCGATGGACCGACTGTTGGTTTGGTACGCACTCTGCCCGAACAAGGTAATCAAGATATTCCAGTCGAGCAGGCTGCCATTGAAACCGATGCAACAACACTGGTTTACACTCGTAATGACCAACTTGCCGGTGGCGCGTATAAAATAACCGTTAGCGTTGCTGATGTTCTCGGTAACATCGGTGAAGCCACACGCGAATTCGCTATCAGTGGTACAATACCTACGGTCGCTATTCAGTCACCTGCTGGTGGTCAAACCGTTGAAGACGGTCGTCCGCTCATTAGCGGTGAATTCTCGGGTGCTGGCACTGTTGAGATAACCACATTTACCATTGACGGTACAGATGCTACACCAGAGGTAGATGGAAATCGGTTCTCTTACACGCCAGGATCAGATCTCAGTGGTGGATCGCACACGGTTGTTGTTGAAGTCACTGACGGCGATGGTAAAACGGCACAGACATCTGCTACCTTTACGGTGAAGACGGATACAACGCCGCCAGTCATCTCTGCAGCGGCTCCATCTGGTGTCATCACGGGTGATAGTTGGGTAACGCTCTCAGCGGTTGTTACCGATGAGCAATCGAGCGTCGTAAGTGTGAAGTTCGGTATAAATGACAAACCGTTTCGCTCAGTACCACTTGCACAAATCGCTGCAGGACGAGTTGAAGTTGCTGATAGTTTCACAGCGGGAACGCACACCGTAAGAGTTGTTGCGATCAGCGAAGGTGGAACAACCGAACATTCTTGGACGTTCACATTAGTCGTTGATAACGCTGCACCTGCAATCACCTCAATTACGCCGTCTGGAACTATCCGTGGCGGGCTCCCGGTCATCTCGGCAAGTGCCAGTGATGAATCAGGTGTTGATGAAATGGTCATCACCTTGTGGGATAGCAACGGTAAAGAGGTGAAGGGGAAGACAGCAGATGATGGCGAAAGCGATGTTGAAGGTATCACGCGTTTGGATTTCAATCCTGAAGCTCCGCTTGATGAAGGGACTTACACGATTGAGGTCCGTGCGACGGATACGATCGGCAACTCTGCCACAGCGAAGGGGAATTTCTCGATCGACTTTGATACTGCTGCGCCTGTCATCACGATGGCATCGCCACAGAATGAGGCACGCCTGATTGAACGTCGTCCGCAGATTTCGATAACCTACGCGGATGCTGAATCCGGTGTAGATGTCGATTCTATCCGCTTCGTTTTCGACGATAAACTGATTAACCTCGCACCGAACCAGAAATCGGCATCACAGGTTCTATACACCCCACCTGCCGATCTCGCTTTCGGGCAGCATACAGTTAAACTTGAAGTATCCGACATGGCGCATAAAGAGGGCAACGTTTCTGACAAGAACAGTGGGGCCCGTAAGGCAAACATGGCGGTTCACGAGTTTACATTCTTTGTTGAGAGTGAGGAAGGCCCAGTATTGGCATCGCGTCCGATTAACGCACCCAATCCGTTCAAGGATAATACTCGTATTTCCTTCACACTGACTCGACAGTCCACGGTAAGTATTGTCATTTATGACATGACCTTCCGTCCGGTTCGAGTCCTTGTGGATAACGAAGTTTGGGATGCAGGCGAGTACGTTGGCAAAGGCGCAATCGGTTGGGATGGAACTACCACCGCTGGCGAAGATTTAGCTCGAGGCGTTTACTACTGTCAAATTATAGTGGCAGACGGTTTCGAGCCAGAGTACGCCATTCTCAAACTCGCACTGACGCGCTAAGTAAACGGCAGTTTGCATATCGGGAATTGGACATCCGTCCAGTTCCCGATGTGGACACTGAAGGAGGATATAATGTTACTGACAAAGCAAATTGCTAAGTGGGCTTCCAAACAGGGCCCGAAATTGCTATGTGGTTTAATACCCGTTTTCTTTCTTATCCTAGCGGTGTCACCGGTCAGTTTTGCTGGCGTGGATGCCATGCCACATCTACGGCTTGGTGCCGGCGCACGCTCCATCGGTTTAGGTGGTGCTTTCACGGCAATCGCCGATGATGCCACGGCAACCGTTTGGAACCCGGCAGGACTCGGCTCCGCAGCGGATTTAAGTTTCAATATTTCAACACAGCAGCTTGATCTGGATAGAAGCCATAACTTCCTGGCATTGACGAAGGCTCTTGGTTCAGCCGGGTCTATCGGGCTTGCTGTTACAAATGCAGGTGTGAGTGGTATTGAACAGTATGATGCCCAAGAACGCTATGGTGGCATGTTCGACTACAGCACAAATGCTTACTCCCTCTCTTACGGCATCGGCTTTGGAAGCTTCGGTATCGGTTTAACAGGTCGTATGTTGATGGATAGTTTCGGCGCAGACGACAGCCAGAGCGGTTTTGGTGGTGTAGATGTCGGACTGATGGGACATGCCCTGCACATAGATATGGGTGAGGAACAGGTTCCAACTTTCCATTACGGCATCGTTGCTAAATACCTCGGTGCAGCTCTCGGTGATGATACCGTGCCAATGGTGGTCAACGTTGGTTTAGCTTATGATCTCTATATGGGCAACGTGGTTACATTCGCAGCCGATATTGAGCAGGAGTTCGTCAATCTCGATCAGAGCGCGACGAGTCTAAAGCTTGGTGCTGAATATACTATTCTCACTTACAAATCTACAGGTCTTGCCATCCGTGGTGGGGTTAGAGCCTCCCGCGATGTCCAAAACCTTTTCGGTGGATTTGGTGTGAACATCGGTGGATTGCAGATTGATTATGCTATCCAAGATGGCATGGCGAGTGAACTAAACGGCGTTGGATCAACTCACTTTGCGTCCCTCTCTTATAGCTTTTAAAGGAGATAACAAATGAAAATGATAAGAGGCACACTGAAGTTGGCACTGATTCTGTACATTTGCGCAGCACTCAGTGGCGTTTACGTGTTATCTGCATCTGCGAAAATCACACCGCACGCCGGGGATGACGATACCATGCTAATCACTATCGTAAAGGGTGATACCCTCTGGGATCTCTGCCAAAAGCATCTAAAGGATCCGCTCCGGTGGCGCGAGTTGAGTAAGTACAATGATTTCACCAATCCACACCTCATCTACCCCGGCGAAAGTTTACGTATCCCTCTCGCTATGGCAAAAGATGCTCTTGATGGTGCTGAAGAAAAGCTCGTTGTGCAGCACGAGGAACTTGAAAAGTTAAAGGTGGAATTGGCCGAATCCGAAGCAGCACGGGATAAACTTGAGGCAGAAATTAAAGGTCTCAATGCGAGTATGGGTGAACTCAAGGCACAAATCATGGCTCTTGAGGCAAGTCTAAAATCACAAGAGAAGTTAATGGATGCCGTAAGCCAATCTGGTGACGCTGTCTCTGCTAGCGTTAAAGAAGCACTTGCTGCGAGCAAAGCAGCTATACTTGACCAGATTAGCCACCTTGACGAGCATATCGCAGCGTTGGATAAAATGATCAAAGAGCATAAAATGGCAGAGGAAGCAACAAGCGCAGTCATTGAATCCATCCAAGAGGACGTGAAAATGTTCTTGGCAAGCATTGAGGCTAACCAAAAGGCGATCAACGAAGTCAAGATGATGCTTGAGGATGCCAAGGGTGTACACGAGGAACTGTCCACATCCAAACGCGCTTTAGTGTTCCTGACGACTGTCGCGGCAGGTATCGGATGGTTTGCCATTAACGCCATTGGTGGACGCAGCGAATAAGCGAAACCCATCACCTTTTAGGCAGGGAAGGTGTTTCAAACACCTCCCTGCTTTTTTTATAGAATTCGCTACCGTTTAGAGGCACAGGGGATATGTCAGCAAACACCTCTAAATACCCTCAGCCTCCCTTCACTCACGCAATCAGGCTCTATGGCGATAGAGCGGGAAGTAAAGGGACATTTAGATTCGCGGGTTTCGCCTGGATACAGGACACAAAGGTCATCTTGGTGCAAGGCGATGCCCAAAGCCTAAGCAGTGCCGCAGAGTGGCGGTGTTTCCTACGCTTAACCACACTCGCGCATCGGCTCAAAAAGCCTATCATTTTGTGGAACCTACCAGTTGTGCATATCGCTACAACACAACGCCAGACTTCATTGGACTTCGCACAAGCAATTCAGAACGCTGAATTAGAACTTCTAAAACTGCCCCACCCTATTATCACAGTTTTTGATGAAACTTATAATCTTACTTATACACCTCCAGAGCTGATATGGAACGATGGGGTTGTACGTGTTGCATCATCGGATATCCAATCTTCTGCACTGGAAAAAATGAAAGTCGTGCAGCGTCCGACGGAAATCGCACCGGCAATTTTGGAACTTCTTCGTCAAGCAGAAGAGATTCCCACCACAGAATTGGTCGAAAACCGGCAAGGATCCTTGCGATTCCTCGTGGAAGGCAGAACGGAGTTCTCCTCAAATCTGCATTACAATGAGGAGACATCACATGTTTGAAGCAAAATTAAAACCCCACCTTGAAGCATTCCTTTCTGTTCTCGCTAACAAAATGGTTGCAATCGGTATTACAGCGAATATGGTGACGCTCTTCGGGCTGGTCATAAACCTCGTCGCGACCTTCTATTTCGCAACAGGTCGTCTTATCACTGGTGGGATTCTGATTCTGTTTGGGGGAAGTTTTGATATGATTGATGGCGCGGTTGCCCGTGCCCAAAGAGATCTCCGGGCATCAGGAGCACTCTTGGACTCCGTTATAGATCGCTACTCAGAAGGCTTTCTTTTCCTTGGAGCCCTCATCTATTTCTACAGCTTGGATAGTTTGTTAGGGATAATTCTCGCGTTCGGTGCCTGGTTCGGTTCAATACTTGTCAGTTACGTGAGGGCAAGAGCTGAAGGACTCCAAGTGACTTGTAAGGTAGGACTCATGCAGCGTCCCGAACGTATCATCTTATTGGGTGCTGGGACCCTGCTCCAAGGGCTACTCTGGTACAAGTTTTCAATTGTTCAAAGTACAGGAATGATTCTGCTCTGCACACTCGGTATCCTTACCCTTACCTCACACATCACTGCCATTCACCGTCTGATTTTTTCGTACCAAGAGTTGGATCGCTAACCGAGCCCGAGAAGCGATACGATATCTAAATCAAAAGGCTTTAACGCAAGGTTTGTCGCGAAGGCAAGCACAGTTACAACGAGAACCACTTTGATCCATTTTTCGCCTTTTTCGACGGCCCAATGGCTCCCAACCCATGCGCCGGTAGCATTCCCTATTGCTAAGGTTATACCTAAAGTCCAATCAACCTGCTTGTTCATGATAAAAATACCGAGCGCAAGCACGGTGTAAGCGAAGATAACCAAAACTTTAATCGCATTCGTCCGAACGAGATCAATACCTGTCAAAAGTCGCAAAGCAGTTATAACAAGTAGCCCCACACCTGCTTGAATGAAACCTCCGTAAATCCCGATGAAGAAGAATACAACCATTGCAATGACTTTAGAGCTTGTCCCGTTACTTTCAATCCTATCTTTTAGGCGTGCGGTCCGGTTCAACAATGTTAAGCTGAGCATAATCAGCATCACAGCTGCAAGGATGAATTGAAACAACGCTGCATCCGTGCCAATCGCGATTCTGGCACCTATCCCGGCACCGATAACTGCGGGGATAGCGAGTAAGATGCCATACCGAAAATTAGAGACCCCCTTACGCCGGAACCCCATAATGGCACTGAGGTTTTGAAAAAAAATAGCGACCCGGTTTGTGCCGTTTGCTAATATCGGATCGGAGGTGAGGAAAATAAGCATCGGGAGTGCCAACAACGATCCGCCGGCAGCAACTGTGTTTATGAAACCTGCGCAGATACCTGTACCAAAGAGTAAAACGGTGTGCAAGAGATTGAATTCCATTTTATTTCTCTGCTATTTCCTTTCTTTTGATGAATTGGATGATATCTGGCGATATTTCGCAAAACCGATGAGAGCAAGGGCAACAAGGTTACCGAAAACAATAGCGCTTCCGAACCCTGTAATTACCAAAAAACCGCCGATTCGGAAAATTCCATCTCCAAATGGACATTGCCAATCTAAAATGAAAATAGCCACGGCAGGAATTAGCGTGCCGAGTATGAACCCTATCCCCGCAGTGCCACCAGCAACATTCTGAAGTTTTTTTAGCATCGGTAGTTGAACTTCAAACATCTGTATTCTTTATTGTTGGCTCCGATTTTTCATTATGCGAGACCTAAGTATTTATCCCTGCCTTGCACGAGTGCTTCTATCTTTCGGTCAACCACCGAACGTTGGAGCATCCAAAAGCCGCAGTCCGGATGCACCCAACCAATACGTCCTGCGCCCAACATCTTTTCTGCAGTCTCTATGCTGGCTGCCACATCATCGGCGGTTTCAACTGGATTGACTTTCACATCAATCACACCGATACCGAGGACGATATCTGTGACCGCCTTGAGTGCCTCAAGATCTGTATCAGGACGGTGTTTCAGTTCTAAAACCAAGTGATCACACCGGAGCGTATTCAAGAAGTCGATCAAAGCACTCCAGGTCCCTTTTTGAATAACCTGACCCCCGTAGTTGCCAAAGCAGAAGTGAACCGCTTTTTCCCCGTTAAACGCATCAAGGACAATATTAATCGCCTCGGCGGCGCGGGGCGCGTCTTGGGGGTTCCCCGGTATGTTTGCCTCATCAATTTGGAGGCAGGCACAATCCAGTTCTCGCACCTGTGCCGCTAAGACTTCCGCCAAAGCGGTGAGCAATCTATCAAAGTCACCGTAATGTTTATCCAACAGCGTTCGTGCGAGCATGTAAGGACTTGTCACCGTGAATTTAATATCCTTGCCGGCAACGTCTATAGCGCGCTCACAATCAGAAACGAGATTTAACGTGCCTTCGTTCAGCGCGTCTTCAACAACTCCTGCGGGTTTTGCCCGAAACGACATCGTCTGCATCTGCCTAAATTCATGCCATTCCTGTCGTCCTACTTCTGCTCTCACACCAGAGAGCGGGCGGATGAAATAGTCAATCATCCCATTGGTATCTGGGTGGTTGGGATCAAAACGGTAGAGTTCGCCATCCGTCGGCAAATCAATGCCGCGTTGCCGCTGGATATCGACGACGACTCGTGTCGCATCGAGGAGGGTCTGTTCTGTTGGCATAGACAGAAGCCACGCTGGGACGGGATAAGACCCGACAGTTGTGGTTAAAATTTCTGGTTTTTTTGTTGTATTTTTCACAGTTTTAATTTCCGACTAACTCAAAGGATTCAAGTTCAAAAACGGTATCAATTGTCTCATCACCGCGAGTTTGCGACTGCGTAAATTTGATAATACCTACGTCCGGCGCGACCCACTTTTTCACGACAGTGATGTCAAGTGGAATGTCCTGATTTTCAATGTCGAAACCCCAACGGAATGACTCTTGAACTTGGAAGACATGTTTGAAAGTTCCAGCTGGCACGGACACTGTTTCTTCCGATATTACCTCAAATTCGTCGAGTCCACCACCGAGCGGGAAAAGTTCAGGAACCAATTGTGCTTGGAAGTTGACCTCCCATTTGTCCCCCGGTATGAGCGGGAATTGGTATAGCGGCAGATACGGCACAAACAGAATCGTATCACCTGTACCAGATGTAGTATTCTGCGCGTGCTGTATAATTGCTGAAACCTCACCTTTTTCATCCTGGCGCGTCCCGAGGTAAGAATAGTTGACAATATTCTCCAAACCCTCACCACTGCTGGACTTCTGGAGGACGAAACTCTCGATAGTTTCTCCGCCTGCTCGTTGAATCTGGATGGTATCTACGATCTCGAACGTGATCTTGGTACCGTTTGCGTCGCTGTAGTGCCAAATATTTCCTACCGCCAACGGATAATAGTCTCCCGGTCGGGTCCGCCACACTTGGATGTCAAGTGTACTTGTTGTTGTGTTTTCGCCATCGCTTACTGTAACCGCAATCTGATATTTTTTTTCAGTTTGCGGTGCTTGCCAGAGTGCACCGGATGCGTTTTCCGTTAGTTCACCGCCCGTGGTTGACCAGGTGTATGATAAAACGTGCCCTTCAAGATCTGCAGCTTCCAGACGGATTGCCACCTTTTCCCCCGGTGAAACTATATCTGATTCTGCTTCAAAGGCTAAAATCCTCGGTGCGAAGTCTGTGTGACGCGGGTCGGAACTCCCGCAACCTAACCCAACACCAATAAGCAGAAACCAGAGGATTTTCCAAGCATTTATTAGGTTTTTGATTTTCATGGTATTTCTCCCCAGATACAACTTTTTTACACAGTCGCCGTAAATTTCGGTGGCAGGTTCGCTGGGAAGTGTCTTTAGATCAATACACTCACTTTTTTCACGCGTCAAGAGGTTTCCCACGTAAAACTTCACGAGATTGCGTTTCTCCGTTTCCCGTCACATTGTAAGCGAAGGTGTTCATCAACCTATCATTCGGTGAATTATTCGGTGCCGAGCCGTGGATAATCAACGCATTAAAGAAAACACCGTCTCCGGGTTCCATTTCAACAGCGACTGCATCTTCCCGTTCTTGATAATGTCCGGGTAGGAAAACGCCAAACGTCTGATGTTTCCGTTCGTGTTCCTGCAAGCCCCAATTATGGCTGCCGGGAACAAACTGAATGCACCCATTCTCAAGGTTTGCCTCGTTAATAGCCAATTGGCAATTAATCATGACCGGTTTGTTGTTCTCATTTTTCCAATAGGCGTAATCCTGATGCCACGGGATAGATGTCCCGTCCCCGCCTGCCTTCGGAAGCAATTTGCTGTGGTAGAGCGAGATGTTTTCACCCATCAAAACTTCCAGTATATCCAGCACATCGTCAGAACGAAGCAGGCGGTTGAGCGTCGGGCTTACCAACTCGCTGTGCATTAACTGTTTGATACGCGGTGGATGATCGTCCGAATCATAAACTTCCCAAGAAATTCCAATTCCATCAGTAGGTTGTTCTGCCATACGGTTGTGTATATCTATGATTTCTTCCTGAATTAGTGCAATGTCTTCTGCAGAGACAAGCCCTTTTTTCAAGAAATAACCGTTTGTTTCATAAAACTGCTGTTCTTTATTTGTAAGTCCCATCCGATTTCTCCTTTGCCCACCGAGCGTAATCGCTGAATGGTAAAGATCCGCTTCCTAAATAGGCTGTGCATTTATAAGTATAAAGTATACAACACACTTCGAGAAAAATCAAGCGATTTACAATCTAAATTGTGCACTTCAACGAGAGTTGAGAGAAAAAAGTTTACTTTCGTCGCGAACCCTGCTAAAATATATAGAGATTGATTACGTATTATCCCTTTGCAAGGATTACCACGCTTGCAAAGCGGATTATTGCGCGCATTGTAAGTCTTAGGTATGCACTATCAAACGGAGTTAAAACTGGTATGGAGTATACACTCGAAAATTGCCAAAAACTCGTAGACGACTGGGTCCACACCTTTGGAGTCCGTTATTTTTCGGAGTTAACCAATACCACTATTCTCATGGAAGAAGTGGGGGAATTAGCCCGGATTATGGCGCGCCAATATGGGGAACAGAGTTTCAAGGAAAATGAGAAGGACTTGGACCTTGGTGAGGAAATGGCAGATATTCTTTTTGTACTTATCTGTCTTGCAAATCAAACCGGGATCAAACTTGAGGATGCATTCAAAAAGTCAATGGAGAAAAAGACGCGGCGAGATAAGGAACGGCACAGCAAAAATCCAAAACTTTTAGAAAACTGAGTGCCGGACACCGAACCGCCGAAGGAGATAGACAATGACGCTCCGTAAAATCCACATATTTTTGATTCTTATTCTCCTTTTTGTCATCGGTGGATGCGCGATTTTTCCGAAAAGTCAGCCTGCTCCACCAGTAGTCGATCCGCTGGTCGAGCGGAACCGTGAGTGGCGAGAGCAGGTTGAGACTGGTAACAACGAGTTACAACAGGGAAATCTACGAGGAGCTCTTACGGCTTACAAAGCTGCTGTTGCAATTCGTCCGGATTCCAGTGATGTACAAAGCAAAATCGCAGAGATATATTTCCAGCTTGAAGAGTACGAAAACGCACGCAATGCATTCATAACATTTTTAGTACTGGAGCCGAACAATATCACGGCTCTGAATTACGCTGGATACATCTCTGAAAAATTAGGGGACTACGCAGCAGCCGCCGAATACTATGAGCGAGTCCTTGGTGTTTCGGTGGATAACCTCTACGCCTTGAATCATCTCGGTTTAGTTTACAAGCAGCTACAACGTTTCGATCAGGCACTTGAGGTGCTCCAAAGAGCACTGTCGCTTGATCCGAGATGTGAACGCCCTGAAAGCGAAAATTTGCACAATTATTTGGGGTTAATCTACTTGGAGCGCGGTGAGATTGGGGAGGCTATTGCAGAGTTCCGAGAATCAACTCGATTATTTCCAACCGATGTTTGGGCGAGAGAACAACTCGCTGCAATCTATGAAGACCAACAGCGTTACTTTGAGGCGCAGCTTCAATACAAACAACTCTTAGACATTGCTCCAGACAATCTGCTCGCCTTGACACGGCTTCAAACACTCGCCCAACAGAATTTTAGTTCAACGCAGATTGTTGATGTCCAGCCTGTTACCCTCCTGCATCCAGACGTTGAGCATATCATCGCGAACGCGCCGGACGCAAACGATTATCCTGACGCTGATACCCTTGTTCTATTTAACCATTTCAGTCACGATATTTTGCCGACAGGCCAGTCGCGCTATACGACACATCAAGTCGTTAAAATTCTTACCGAAAGAGGCATCCAAAAATATGGGGATATTGCCATCCCTTACCAACCCGCTGCGCAAAATATAAGTGTTAACATAGCGAGAACAATGACGGCAGACGGCAGGGTGCTGCAACCGCCTGAAGAGGCATTTAATGACGTAACGCCCCCGGGGTTATTGGCACAAAACCTCTATTCCGACGCGATGTGGAAAGTGATTTCTATGGTGGGGCTTGCACCGGGAGTTTGCGTTGAATATCAGGTAACGCTTGAAGATAAACTGCCTGGCGGCGAGACATGGATTACGGGGGGATACAATTTTCAGGCAACGGAGGCAACCCTTGAAACGAGTTATGCACTTCGGATACCTAAAACGTGGCACCTTCAGTGGAAGATTGCCAACGCGATGTCAGGCACAACGCCACAAAAACCTGAAGTGTCTTACACAGAAAATGATACCGTTGTCTATATCTGGAAATATGGCGAAACACCTGCGCTGACAGCAGAAGAAGGTATGCCCCATATCAACGATGTCGTTCCACGCCTGCGTTATTCATCGATTGCAGACTGGAACAACGTTTACGCTTGGTATAAAGAGCTCGCGAAGGGGAGATACACACCGGATACTCACATTGAGGAAAAAGTCCAGCAGCTAACCAAAAATCTAACAACGGAAGCCGCGAAAATACGCGCCATCTACCATTTTGTTGCCGCAAAAATTCGTTACGTGGGTATTGAACTCGGTCAGAGTGCTTACCAACCCTCACCTGCCATCGAAGTTTTTCAGATGCAATACGGCGACTGTAAAGACAAGACAACGCTTCTGATTTCAATGCTGGATCTCGTCGGCATCAAAGCCTATCCTGTTCTGATTAGTGTCTCACCATACGAACGCGTTGATACGGAACTTCCATCACTCAATCAGTTTAATCACATGGTTGCTGCAATCCCGACAGCGGACAACACCTATATCTGGTTAGATCCCACCTCGTCAACTTGTAGTTACGGCGACCTGCCTTATAATGTACAAGGACGCATGGGATTTCTCATTACCGATACACATGGTGAGTTTGTGGAGACACCTATTTTCCCATCTGAATCCAATAGGCTTGTAAGCGCAACAGATTTGACGCTGAACAACCAAGGCACCGTGGAGGGAACACTCCATATTCAAACAAGTGGGCAATATAACCTAAACACCCGCTGGGCATACCAACAGATACAATCCGGTGCTTTGAAAGGTACTTTGGCGGCTGAACTCAGCGGGCAATTTCCGGGGATCCAGATAGAGTGGTATGACATGTCTGACCTCAACGAGCTTAACGAACCCGTAGAAATCAGACTCGGTTTTCGTGTTGAGAATTACGCAACACCTTTGGAAAACAGTATGTTATTGCCCTTACCAATTGATGAGTTCGGGGAGTATGCTGAAGCGTTTGCTAAGGAGGAACGTATGTATTCGTTGGATTTCGGTTATCCAACGCAAATTGAAAAGACGGTTCGTATCCGCATTCCAGACGGATGGAAGGCTGCCGTGCCGGAAGATAGCCATCATACTATAGAAAGTGCGGAATTCACTCGGCAGTACCGACAGATTGATAACATTCTCACTTACCAGTTAATATTTACTCTTAAGAACAGAATCCTACCAGCTGCTGCTTACGCTGAGGCGAAACCGTTTTTTACTGCGCTTGCGAGTGAGGATGGGAGCCACTTGCTGCTAAATACAAGTGGCTATAGTTCTATGTCCCGAAAATAAGGGCTGCTCGGTTTTCCCTATGTTCAAGCGTAGCGTTAACCCTTGACGTACTTCCAACCATCGACTATGACAGGAAGCCCACGAATTAGACACATAGCGACAGTTATAGCAGATAGGATTACGCCCGCCAATTCCAATCCGACAACTAATTCCGGATAGACACCGGAATTTTTGAAGGCAATAACGCTACCGAGATAGATAAAAGCAATAGTTTTCGTGATGCCGTAGACACTTCGGCTCAATCTCGAACTCGTGAGTGCGCGCGTCCATTTAGAGGTCATCATCGTGTTTTCACCGAAGGCAGTTTTGCCTTGCGCAAAGGCCGCACTCCGCAAGCCATCTGTAAAGAAGCCACGTGCAATCACGACGGCTGGTATCCAGAACGGTATCAACCCAACAACGGCGAAATAAACCCAGAAAATGCATTCGACAATTCGGTCGCCAACGATGTCAAATAGGGCACCAAAATCGGATGTTTGGTTCAGTTTACGGGCAACATAGCCGTCAACTGCATCGAGGAACAGAATTAAGCCGATCAGCGCGACGAGTAAAATATCTAAATAAAGGTGATGCCCAAAGAGGGAAATCACAACGAAAACCAGAATCAGGCGGAAGAGTGTAATCAAATTCGCAATCATGATTTTACCTCCAAGAATGTATGAGGCATTTTATCTGCTTTTATAAAGGCTGTATATTTTCAGGCTAAGCGTCACTCTTTTAATGGTAACATACTAAACCTTCAAAAACAACATCAATTTTGCAAACGAAAGGGGTATTTATTTGATGAACGAGAATAAAAAACCTAACATGGTCCTTATCTTGAACGACGATATGGGTTTTTCCGACTTAGGCTGCTACGGTGGCGAAGTCCAAACGCCACATCTGGATCGGCTTGCAGCCGATGGGCTTCGGTTTACACAGTTCTACAACACGGCTCGCTGCTGTCCGTCCCGTGCGTCTATGCTTACTGGACTACACCCACACCAAACAGGCGTGGGACACATGATGGGTGACGATGGACTTGAAGGTTATCGCGGAGACCTTAATGACCGTTGTATAACTATTGCTGATGCCGTCCGTTCAGAAGGCTACGGCACGTACATGAGCGGTAAATGGCATATCTCTCGACATACCGGTGCTGATGGACCCAAACATAGTTGGCCCTGTCAGCGTGGATTTGACGAATACTATGGGATTATCACGGGTGCCGCGAATTTCTGGAAACCGAACACTCTGACGCGAAACAACACCCGCATCCAACACGATGAACTCCCGGAAGGCTACTTCTTCACAGACGCTGTCAGCGATGAAGCAGCGACATTTATCCGTAATCATACTGAGAAAACACCTGATCGCCCATTCTTTACATACGTTGCTTACACGGCACCGCATTGGCCCCTGCACGCGCATGAAGAGGACATTGCACTCTACAATGGACGTTTTGCTGCTGGATGGGATGAACTTCGGGAAGAGAGACTCTCTCGGATGCGAGAAATGAAGATTTTAGATGAGGCGTGGCAGCTTACCGCGCGTGATCCGTCGCAGCCCCCGTGGAGCGAGGCGCAATACAAAGCGTGGAATCAACGCCGCATGGAGGTCTACGCTGCACAGATCACCCGTATGGATGCGGGCATTGGACAGATTATCGACACATTGGAAGAGACAGGTGAACTTGACAACACGCTAATCCTATTTTTAGCTGATAACGGTGGTTGTGCTGAGGAGCTCGGTGGTCCTCCAGCGAGGCGCGACGCGGGTTCACTCATTAGTACCGAGACAACTTCCGATGGACAACCTGTCTATCGTGGGAACGACCCAAGTATTATGCCTGGTCCCGAAAACACCTATCAGAGTTACGGCGTTCCGTGGGCGAACCTTTCCAATACACCGTTCCGTGAATACAAGCATTGGGTGCACGAAGGCGGTATCGCTACACCGCTCATCGCGCATTGGCCGGATGCCATAAAGTCTGAAGGCGAACTACGCCATCAGCCCGGTCAACTACCGGATATCATGGCGACATGCCTTGAAGTCTCAGGCGCAACTTACCCCGAAGAACACAACGGACTGTTTAACACGAGGGCAATTCTGCCATTAGAAGGGACAAGTTTAGTGCCGATTTTCGATGATAAAGACAACGGTAAAGAGGTGCTTTATTGGGAGCATGAAGGCAACTGCGCTATCCGGCAAGGGAAATGGAAATTGGTCTGCAAATTCCCCGGTGATTGGGAACTCTATGATGTGGAAGCGGAACGAACAGAGATTAACAACCTCGCCGACAAACATCCGCAAAAAGTAAAGGAACTTACAGGACTTTACCAAGACTGGGCAGATCGCTGTTTTATCTATCCGTGGGATAAACTCCAGGAACAACGGAGACAACAACGGCAGCAGCGGTAAATGTTTAGACAGGTCACCATGCCTAACTGTTATCGTTTAGACACGGTGACCACCTCCTGCAAAGCGACTTAACTACACGCCAACATCTTCAAACAGACCGGTGTCGGCACTTCTGCTACATCGCCTGTTGCGTTCAATTCGCCAGTTTCAGCGTCAATTGCGAACGTGACGACCGTATCTGTCTGCTGATTGGCAGCAAAGAGAAAGGTCCCCTCCGGATTCAGTCCAAAGTTCCGCGGTGCCTGTCCTTGTGTTGATTCATGACCGATGGAACTGAGCATCCCCGTTTCTTCATCAATCGCGCAGATAGCAATACTATCATGCCCACGGTTTGAACCATACAAGAACTTCCCAGAAGGATGGACGTGAATATCAGCGCAATGGCTGGTGCCATCAAAATCATCGGGAAGGGTGGGGATTGTCTGAAATTCAGTGAGTGTTTCTGCACTCGCGTCATACCGGAAAGCGGTGAAGGTAGAATCTATCTCGTTAATCACGTACGCGTATTGCTTATTCGGATGAAAATCGAAATGACGGGGGCCCGCGCCGGGCTGCACCCGTACCCACGGCTGCGTATTAGGCGTAAGCGTCCCATTTTTCGCATCCAATTGATAGATGAGTACTTTATCAAGCCCCAAATCGGGTGAGAAGGCGTACCGATTGCCCGGATCGATCATAATTGCATGCGCGTGGGGTTCCATCTGCCGCTGTGGATTAACACTGGATCCCTGATGCTGAACGAAGTCAGAGGCTTCGCTGAGTCTACCATCCGCCCCTATCAGGAAAGCAGTAACACTTCCACCGCCATAATTCGCCACGAGTAAACATTTACCAGTAGCATCTACACTCAGATGACACGGGGCACCACCGCCAGTTGCTTGCTGGTTGAGATAACTAAGTTCCCCTGTTTCTTTGTGAATATAAAATGCCGTGACCGCGCCGCTATCTTTGCCTTCAAACTCACCAAGTTCGTTGACAGCAAAGAGATACTGTCCACTTGGGTGTATCTCCAAAAAAGAGGGATTTTCAACGCCTGTTATCTTGCTACTGTATTCCAAGCCGCCAGTCGCGCCATCCAAGCGGTAGACATAAATCCCTTCGCTGTTTCCATGCGTGTAGGTGCCAACATAAACGAAATAGTCCTGGCTATTCTGTTGCGCCATTATCAATAATCTCCTTACGAAATTTTTAGATGAATCGTTCTCTCTTCACTTTCACGATAACCAATGCGAATCGCTTTCGCTCTTATGCTTATTTCGCCCTTTGGTAGACGTAGTGGATCGGTATACAGCTGCCAATGAGGCTCCTCTCCTTGCTCCGTTGTGTAGGCAATAGATGCCCCTTGCGTGGAGCAGTGAAGTTGTAAAACAAGCGGAGCTACCCATTCACTCACCCTATGCGCGACCTCTGTGCCGGGATGTTCGGCGTTAATTGGAATAAAAATCGGAGCTGCCGTTTGTGGCTGTGTACCATCAGGGTACCACGTTGCAACCATCTGCTCTTCGGGTATATTTCCCATGTCTCCAAATTCGGACTGCCACCCTGTTAATGCGCCGCGCATCCGTTCCAGTACATCTTGATGTTCAGGGTCCGCTGCTAAATTGTTGAGTTCATATCGGTCGTTTTCGGTATCATAGAGTTCTTCAGCGGGGCGTGGGGAACGGAACATCACCGCTTGATCGCCCTCCAATTCGCCTGCTGCATATAACCGCCACATCTCCTGCATGACTGGGTGCCGATTGCGATAGGGGATCCAGAGGAGATACGGTTTTTCGGGATAATAATTTTTGAGGTATTTATACCGTTTATCACGAACAGCGCGGACCATATCGTAGGATTCATCGTAGCGGTCGCGCGTCGCAAAAATATAGTCGCGTTCAATCGTCTGTGGACCGAGGAAAGGCTGTCCCTGCAGATGTTCCGGTGCCTGCACGCCACAGAGCGAAAGCACCGTTGGCCCGAGGTCAATCAGACTCACCAGCTGTTCTGTGGCACTGCCGGGACTCAGCGTGCCGGGCCAGCGGACAATCAACGGTATACGGATGCCAGCGTCATAGGGCCACCGTTTTCCACGCGGGAGCCCTTCACCGTGATCGCTCCAGAGGAAGACGATGGTATTCTCTGCAAGCCCATCCTCCTCCAACTGATCCAACAGTTCACCGACGCGTGCATCGGCAGTTGCAAGATTATCGTATTGGCGCGCTAACGCCTGCCTCGCTTTCGGCGTGTTGGGTAGGTAAGGGGGTAACTGCACATCATCTGGATTCGTGGTTGTGGTCAACGGACGATCCTCGCGTTCCCACATCCCGCTTTCATGCGTAACGCCCGGATTGAAAACGGAGAAGAAAGGCTGTCCCGTTTCACGATTTCGCCAATGCGCGGTGTTGTTAGTCTCATCCCATGCTGTGATTGGCGGTGTGAACTGATAATCGGTTTTGCTATTGTTCGTGCAGTAATAGCCCGCGCCTCTGAGATATTCGGTGAATGTTTTGACGTAAGGCGGCGGCACAGCGGAATACGGTGTTGGCATATCAGGCGTGTTTTGGTTCGTATGTGTCGTCCGCATGTGGTGTGTACCGATAGAGGTCTGGTACATGCCGGTGATGATTGCGGAACGGCTGGGTGCACAGACACCAGCGGTCGAAAACGCATTCGGAAACCGACATCCGCCTGCAGCGAGGCGATCAATATTTGGCGTGCGGGCGATTGGGTCTCCGTAACAACCGAATCGCGGTGTTGTATCCTCTAAAGATATCCAAAGAATGTTCGGGCGATCTGGTGTGTTCATTATGACTCCCTATTTTTGACAAGATTATACCTCAAACAGCGGTTTAAGTCAATAAGGTCGTCCAAGCATTCAGGGGGCATTTAGTTGTCTAAAACTGTGAATTTTAGAGATTTTTCGTCGCTCTCTTTGTACCCGATCCGAATTGCTTTTGCTCTTATAACGGTTTCGCCTTTCGGTAAACGCAAAGGTTCTGTATACAACTGCCATCGGACATCTTGACCTTGTTCGGTTGTATACGCAATTGAGGCACCTTGTGTTGAACAGTAGAGTTGCAGAAGCAGCGGTGCGTCCCATTCTCCATCTTCATGAGCAGGCTCCACGCCGGAGTTAGACGCGTTAATCGGAATGAAAAGTGGTGATGCCGTTTGTGGTTGGGTGCCATTAGGATACCATGTCGCCACCATTTCTTCTTCAGATATATTCCCCATATCCCCGAATTCCGTTTGCCATCCTGTCAACGTTTCTTGCATCCGTTTAAGCACATTTGCGTATGCTGCATTCTCTGCTAAGTTGTTGAGTTCATACGTGTCATTTTCCACATCATAGAGTTCTTCAGTGGGGCACGGTGATTGGAACATGACCAATTGGTCTCCCTCTAATTTGCCTTCGGTATGAAGTCGCCACATCTCCTGCATCACGGGATGGCTATTGCGGTAAGGATCCCAGTGGAGATACGATTTTTCGGGATAATAATTTCGGATGTATTTATACTTTTTATCGCGTACAGCACGCAACATGTGATACGATAAATCAAGGCGGTCGCGCGTCGCAAAAATATATTCACGTTCTACTTTTTGTGGTCCAAGGAAGGGTTGCCCTTGTAGGTGCTGCGGTGCTTGAACGTCACATAACGAAAGCACAGTGGGACCGAGGTCAATCAAACTCACCAATTGATCACTTTCACTGCCTGGATTAAGTTCTTCGTGCCAACGCACAATCAACGGAATTCGGATCCCCGCATCATAGGGCCAACGTTTACCGCGTGGGAGTCCTTCACCGTGATCGCTCCAGAGAAAAACAATAGTATTCTCTGCAAGTCCATCTTCTTCGAGTTGATCTAACAACTCTCCGACACGTGCATCAGCAGTGGCGAGGTTATCGTACTGTCGAGCCAATGCGGCACGAGCTTTAGGTGTATCTGGTAAATAAGGAGGTAATTCCACGTCATCTGGGTTCGTAGTCAGTGGACGATCTTCCCTTTCCCACATACCGCTTTCGTGTGTAACGATTGGGTTAAAAACGGAAAAGAAGGGTTGCCCTTCCGCACGATTTCGCCAGTGCCCTTGATTGCTATTGTCATCCCACGCTGTGATAGGTGGTGTAAACTGGTAGTCTGTTTTACTATTGTTGGTGCAATAATAGCCTGCCCCTCTCAGGTATTCGGTGAAGGTTTTCACATAAGGTGGCGGAACAACAGAATACGGCGTAGGTAGGTCAGGTGTACTTTCGTGTGTATGCGTTGTCCGATGGTGATGTGTTCCAATGGAAGTCTGATACATACCGGTGATAATAGCGGAACGACTTGGTGAACAGACACCGGCTGTTGAAAAGGCATTTGGAAACCGACATCCACCTGCAGCGAGGCGGTCAATATTTGGGGTACGGGCGATGAGGTCGCCATAGCAACCGAAACGCGGCGTTGTATCTTCTAAAGATATCCAAAGGATATTCGGACGATCTGGTGTGCTCATTCTTACTCCCTGTTGCAGTGATTTAATGTTTTAGTGCCAACATCCCTCTGTATACGCCTCGCGATCAAATAACTTCTGGCGGAACGGTGTTGCCTGCGCCATCCATTCCCCAGGGATTTCCTGCGTGTAGCGATGCGGCGGTCCTGCCTCTTTAAAGATATCTATGGCGAAGATGCGATACAGCTGCGCGGAATCCACAGGTTTCGCCTCCACCGCGTGGAAAATACGGGCGTTAATATAAACCATGCTACCCGGTGGCAAGTCAAGCCGTTTCTCTTCAAGTTTGCGTCCAGCTTCTTCGTCGAAATCGCCTGCGAGCATCCGTTCTGGTGTTGCCTCTTTCGTCGGTGCCACCTTGTGGCTGCCGGGGATAACTTTGAGATTTCGATCGCCGCGTGTAAAACCGTTCGGATAGTATAGAATCTGTATATAGTAATTGTCACGCTCTGCGAGGTTAATGGGATTCTCATGCTTCCAATGGTGATGGTCCTGGTGGAATCCAAGTGGACCGATCCCTTGGGGGGCGATGTTGAGTGCGGAGTGGCAGAAGTGGTACGCGTCTCCGATAGTTGCGCATATCAATGCCGTAATGAAGGGGTCGTCAATAAGCCGATCACTGTATTCACCGCGATCGTTCCATGGACGAATAAAGTAAGAGCGTTCTTGTGCGTCGCCGTTGTTCAGTGCCTCAATATACTGACGCGTCGGTTCAAAACGCTGCGTGATTTCCTCGATCAGACCTTCTCTTCCATCGTCCGTGAATACATCTGGATAAGCGATATAACCTTCGTTATGGAAAGAATCGATATCCGCTTGCGATGGACCAGACAATCGGAAAAGTGAATCAAGTATAGTAGTAGTTTCCATAACCGTCTCTCCCTAGACAATTTGCAGTTGCGTTCCCCAGGTTTCTATAAGTTTTAAATGAAACCGTGGCCATTCCGTTTAAATCTCTCCAGAAACGCTGTCAGTTGTTGCAAAATCCCCGGAATGGTATTCCAATTGCTTGGCGACAATAGCCTTCAAAATCTGAACGATGCATTCAGCTTCAAAAATCCCATTATATACTTGCGAAAATTCAACGGTAAACGTCGGTTTTTCTGTTTTAATGCCATCAACGGTGCCATGAACGAACGTCCAACTTTCAGAGACAGTGTAACACCCAAAAATTTCTTGACTGTCTATAGATGCAGTCTTAGTTGGTTGCGAATTTGTTCCACTTGTCCAATTGAGCCATGCGGCAGCGAGCATTTCACCGTAGAGTTGGATCTGTGGATCGGATGAATGAATCCCGCGTTTTGCCTCATGCACAATGAGATAGGGCTGTTGCGGCTTTCCTGCTGCAGCGGGTGCGAGCGCACCATCCGCCTCACCTTCGAGTTGAAAAGAAGGGTAGATGGCTTTCAGAGGGATGCCCGCCCAAGCTTGAACATAAGTCTGCTCTGCTAATACCAAAAGTGGGTAGATAGCACGCGCCCAGAGTGTGGCTTCGTTCATCACCACCAAGTCCCGTTCTCGCAAAATTGATTTGAGATAGTCAATTTGGGTATCCTCTGCGGGCGTTAATCCGTACTTCTGCATGTTCTCCCATTTGTCAGATACACCTACTTGTATGCGGAGGGTTACAAGTGTCCTGAGTGTTTCCTCGGACAACTGTGACAAACTATAGGTTTCCATACGCTAAAACCTCCTATCTTACTATCCTCTTTCACATGCAGCTGTGTCCATCCTGTTTAAATCTCTCCAGTAGTGTTGTCAACCGTTCCACGATCTCTGGATGCGTTTCCCATACATTGTTCGTTTCGCCCGGATCCTCATAGATTTGATACAGTTGTCCTGGAACATCCGGTTTGGGACCCCCATCACGAGGTGGAGGCCAGCCACCTGAACCTTGCGTCCCTAAAATCAATTTCCATTCACCGTGTCGTATAGAGAAAACGCCGGTGCTGGAGTGATGCACGATAGCCTCTCGCAAAGGATTCTCTATCTCTTCACCTAACAGCGCGGGTAAGATATTACAACTATCCTGCCCCGCATCGTCAGGAACTTCGGTGCCGACAATAGCGGCGCACGTCGCCATCAGATCCGTGAGACAGGTTAGCGCGTCGGTTTCGGTATTCGGCGCAATGACACCGGGCCAGCGTGCAATTAATGGTTCGCGGTGTCCACCTTCCCATATATGCGCCTTGTAGCCACGCCAGTCACCACACGACTTGTGGTCATAGAGATGGTATGGCATCGGGCTATTGTCGTCTTGGATTCGGTCGCCGGGCAGTGCCCCGTTATCGCTCGTGACGAAGATGAGTGTTTCATCGGTTTTACCAGTGCGTTCTAAGGCATCCATTACTTTACCTACCATCCAATCGACAAGCCACACCAAATCGCCACGAGGACCGGCACTGCTCTTGCCGCGTGCAAAGTCTGGCACGACTGCTTCTGTACAAGGTTCGTGCGGTGCGGAGGGGGTCAGGTAAAGGAAGAAAGGGGCATCCGCATCGGCTTGTCCCTCAATATATTCAACCGCTTTCTGCGCTATAATAGGATCTGCGTCTTTATGCTCCCACCCTGGGGTCATCATTCCCGGACGGCTTGTGAACTCCGGCACCTCATGATAGACGCTTGGGACCTCGACAAACGTATCATTCTCAATGAAACCGTAAGGGGGTTGGCAGGTTGGGCAACCGGAATTTCCGTAAAAATAGTCGAAACCAATATCTACTGGACCACCGGTCAATGGTGCAGTGAAATTGATATGTTCCTCCAACTCGCGTCCTGCGTTCTGCCACGGCAGCGGCGCATTGAAATCGAAGTCGTATCCCGATACCGTCGAGAATCCGAGTCCCAAATGCCATTTACCGACGCATGCAGTGTTGTAACCCGCATCCTTCAGCAGTCCCGGAACTGTCAAGCGTTCAGGTTCAATAAGGGGAGGCTCATATCCGTAAAGCACGCCGTGTTTGAGACGACTTCGCCAGCAGTAGCGTCCAGTTAAGATCCCGTATCGTGTGGGTGTACAGACTGCGGAGGGGGAGTGCGCATCGGTGAAACGAATCCCTTCCTGTGCGAGTTTATCCATGTTTGGGGTGGGAATCTTTGAATCGGGGTTATAGCAGCCGACATCACCGTATCCCATATCGTCTGCCATGATAAAGACAATGTTTGGAGAGGTATGTGTATCCATTATGGTTCCTGAGAAATAGGTGGCGATGGAACATCGCGTCTATTGTAATTTCGCCTTTAATTCTGCAAGGTCTTTGTCGATTGATGCGTCTTCTGCGTAGCTTGCAAATTCACGATGCAGTTTCACGTCCTTGAATTCAACATCCACTTCAGAAGCGGCTTTCGCTAAAGCGGCAGCTTCAGTTGCGTTTTGCTCCACTTTCCTGAGAATCTCGAAAGCCTTGCTATCTTGGAGTTCAGTTAATGCTTGGCGCAGATGTTCGTGGGCATCAACATTTGTGTGCTGTGCGATGACCTGATCCCTTTTTCTTTCTGTTTCCTCAGTTTTCTGCTGAAGTGTTTCAAAGAGTGTTGTAAGATGTCCAACAATTCGTTTCTGTTCTTCCCATTGGGTTTTGTAGCTGCTCGCGAGTTGTCGATACTCGTTGCGTTGTGCCAAATCTTCGCGGGCAAGGTCTTCGCGTCCGGCTTGGATAGCGATGATCGCCCGCTCCTCACACCGTTCGGCTTGCACAATGGCACCTTCGTGAGCGTTCTGAAACTGTTTTTCAATGCCAATAGAGGCATCAACCTTCTGTTTTGCTTCCGAAAACCGATTTGTGATTTCATGAATAACATCGCCTAATACCTTTTCCAGATCCGTTGTCGCGGCTTTGGTTTTAACCTCAGACTTGGTTTCACCCTCAGTTACAAATTCAACAGGTTTTGTGTCTAATTTGACAACAACTGTCTTGGCAAGTTTATCGCCCATCCGTTGTTTCTCTTTTCCTGTTGCAAACAGCCAGTCAACGGGTTGGAATATACCGGCAAAACGACGAACGAAGGCATCTTTGAAATTCGCGGGTTCTCCATCCTCCAGACGAATTGTCTGTAGCGATAAAAGTCCCTTTCCAAACCCGCCTCCCTTCTTGAATCCATCCATGAAAAACAGACCATATAACCACAAAACACCACTTAGGATCGCTATACTTATTGATGTCGTATCCGATGCGTTACGAAAGTTAAAGCCATCAAAAATTGTAAATAGGACGGGACCGCTAAGAAGTAAAAGGACTTGACAGAAACCCAAGAGTCCTATGTCTAATAAGAATGCACCCAGTCGAGCCCATCGGGATGCCAACTTGAACTGTTTTCCTGCAACCTTAATAATGGACATCGTCAGAAACTCCTTGTTCTCGCCCGGATGGATCCGCCTAATATACATCGTGAATCTTTTTTCTCAAAAAGATTCCTCCGTGACAGCCACACTACTTTTCTGTGAGTGTAACGACGGAGTTCATGTCTACTGCAACTTCGCCTTTAATTCAGCGAGGTCTTTGTCAAGGGATGCTTCTTCAGCGTATCCCGCAAATTCACGCTCCAATTTCGTATCCTGATATGCCACATCCACTTCAGCCGCTGCTTTCGCCAAAGTAGCTGCTTCAGTCGCATCCTGCTCCATCTTCGCGAACGTTTCGAGTGCTTTACTGTCCTGAATTTCTTTCAGCATCTCTTGCAGATGCGCTTGGGCATCAACGTTTCTGTGTTTCGCTACAACGATAGTTTTTTGGCCTTCCGCTTCGACGGTTTTCTGCTGAAGATGCTCAAGAAGGTTCTTGAGATCTCGGACGACCTGTTTCTGTTCTTCCCACTGTTTCTTGTATTGATCTGCTAACCGTCTATATTCATTTCGTTTTTCAAGGTCTTCACGCGCTAAATCCTCACGTTCCGCTTTAAGCGAAACAAGGGCGCGTTCTTGCCACTGTTCCGCTTGGACCACTGCGCCTTCATAAGCGTCCTGAAACTGTTTTTCAATGCCTACAGAGGCATCAACTTTTTGGCGCGCTTCTGCAAGTCTGTTTTTCATCTCAACGATAATACCCTCTAAAACTCTCTCTGGGTCTTCAGTTTCAGTCTCAGTTTGTTCTGGTTCCGGTTCATATTTCACAACAACCGTCTCCGCGAACTTATCTCCGAGGCGTTGCTGTTTTTTTCCAAGGAACCAGAGTAAATCAAAGGGTTGTAAAAGACCGGCGAACCGGCGAATGAAAGCGTCTTTGAAAGTGCACGGTTTGCCATCTTTCAAACGGAGTACCTGTAAGGACAACAGTTTCTTCCCTATGCCCTGCCCCTTTCTGAAGCCATCCATAAAGAGCAAACCAAATATCCACAAGGCAGCACTGAACAGAGAGCCAAAAATACTGAGTCCAAGACCAGCCAGTAATGACCTGGATACATCGAAAGGACCTTTAGGGAGAAATAGAAATGCTACAAACGATAAAAGAAGGGCAAAACCTGATTGCACAGCACCTAAAATCGCAATATCTATAAAGAGCGCGTATAGCCGTGTCATTCGGGATGCTAATTTGAATTTTTTACCTGCGATCTTAATAGACTTCATTTTATATTTTTAACCCAAGTTGCTACTAACAGATTTTGCACATTTCAAAACGTTTTTCAACTTCTTTTCGCACCCCAGAGGGGTGATATGTCTATAGAATTGCGTTATTTTTACTACAAAACTCGGTGAACTTTTATTTTTGTAATTTTGTCTTTAATTCGGCGAGGTCTTTGTCAAGTGATGCTTCTTCAGCGTAACCCGCAAACTCACGCTCTAATTTCGTATCCTGATATGCCGCATCCACTTCAGCCGCTGCTTTTGCTAAAGTCGCCGCCTCAGTCGCATTCTGGCCCATTTTTACAAGTGTTTCAAGTGCTTTACTGTCCTGAATTTCTTTCAGCATCTCACGTAGGTGTGCTTCGGCATTAACGTTCCTGTGTTTCGCTATGACAGAGGTTTTCTCACCTTCTGCCTCCATCATTTTCTGCTGAAAATGCTCAAGAAGGTTGCTAAGTTCTCGGACAATCTGTTTCTGTTCTTCCCACTGCTTTTTATGTTTGTCAGCTAACCGTCGGTATTCGTTTCGTTTTTCGATATCTTCGCGTGCCAGATCTTCACGTCCTGCTTTAAGCGCAATGAGTGCGCGCTCTTGCCACCGTTCTTCTTGAGCAATAGCACCTTCATAAGCATCTTGGAACTGCTTTTCAATGCCAATAGAGGCATCAACCTTCCCCCGCGCTTCTGAAAGCCGATCTTTCATTTCAACGATAGCATTTTCTAAGACTTTTTCTGGATCTTCGGTTTCGACTTCAGTCTGTTCCGGCTCATATCTGACCACAACCGTCTCAGCGAACTTATCCCCCATTCGCTGCCGTTTTTCTCCGAGTGTCCAGAGAAAATCCAATGGTTGAAAGATACCTGCTAATCGGCGAATAAAGGCATCCTTGAAAGAGCACGGTTTTCCGTCTTTCAATCGGAGCACTTGTAGGGACAGTAGTTTTTTGCCTATGCCTTGTCCCTTTCTAAACCCGTCTATGAAAAGTAAACCGAACGTCCATAAAGTTATATTAAAGAAAACAAAAGTCCCAGCGACGAACCCCTGCAAAGGACCTTGTGGTTGACTCCACATTGTTGGGGAAATAAGTTCTGCTATCAAGCGCATAAGGCAGACTAAAATGATTTGGGCAACAGATAAGCAAGTGAAATCTATGAAGAGTGCATACAAACGCGCCATTCGGGATGCCAATTTGAATTTTTTACCTGCAATTTTAATGGACTTCACTTTCAAATCCTATAAATCTTTTTGTGTTTGTGCGATACATATCTTGATGAACATTTATTTTTGTAGTTTTGTTTTCAATTCAGCGAGGTCTTTGTCAAGGGATGCTTCTTCAGCATAACCCGCGAACTCACGTTCTAATTTGGTATCCTGATATGCGACATCTACTGCAGCTGCGGCTTTCGCCAATGTGGATGCCTCTGTCGCGTCCTGCTCCATCTTTGTCAGCGTTTCAAACGCCTTAGTGTCTTGGACTTCTTTCAGCATCTCACGGAGATGGCTTTCGGCATCAATATTTCTGTGTTGTGCGACGACGGCTGCCTTTTTCCCTTCAGCTTCCATCATCTTCTGTTGAAGATGTTCAAGAAGGTTGCTGAGTGCTTGAACGACCTGTTTCTGTTCTTCCCACTGTGCTTTGTACTGTTCCGCTAACCGTCGGTACTCGTTTCGTTTTTCTAAGTCTTCACGTGCCAAATCTTCGCGTTCCGCTTTAAGAGAGATAATAGCACGTTCTTGCCACCGTTCTGCTTGGGCAACTGCACCTTCGTAAGCGTCTTGAAAATGTTTTTCAACGCCGACAGAGGCATCAACCTTCTCGCGCGCCTCTGAAAGTCGATTCGTCATTTCAGCAATGGCATACTCTAAAATCTTCTCAGGGTCTTCAGGCTCAGCTTCAATTTGCTCCAATTCTGGTTCAGACTTCACAACAACCGTCTCTGCTAACTTATCCCCCATCCGCTGTCGTCTTTTTCCAAACGTCCAGAAGGAATCCAGTGGTTGAAAGACGGCTGTGAGTCGGCGAATGAAAGAGTCCTTAAGCGTGCAGGGTTTTCCATCCTTCAATCGAAGTACTTGTAGTGACAGCAGTTTTTTGCCAATCCTTTGCCCATTTTTGAAGCCATCCATGAAAAATAAACCGATTGTCCATAGCGCGATACCGCCCAAGGCTACGGTCTCCAGATCGTTATACGCCCACGGTCCGAAAAGAAAAACGATAAGCAATTGGGTGACAACCAACGCACTTCTTGGTAGTTCAGTTTTGGGACCTAATATCCATAGTAATGCACTGAACAACCCTATCCGAATAGGACCAGAACCCACAGCGTCCAAAAGAAGTGCCAAAACCAATAGAATACCCGCTAAGAATGCTCCGTCTATGAAAAACGCGAACAACCGCGCGAATCGGGATCCTAACGTAAATTCTTTGCCCGCAATTTTAATGGACTTCATCCTGAAGAACCTCTGTGCTTCTTAGGGGAAACACCTCGTGTGTTATATTAGACGGAAACAAACTCACGGCACTCTGCACCAAAGTGGGGAATGCAGTTAAACTTGCAAATCCGGTCGCGTTCTGTACATACTATAATAATAGAGTCTATAAGGATGAGAAAAGATAGTGAAATAGACACTGGAAACGAGGGCGAGGCGTGGAAACCTCGCCTTACAATGTTACAAGGTCGGTACGGACACTGCGACTTCACGTCCACCAGCATTTGAGGAATCAATGACTCCCTGAATAATAACGTTCGTGAGCATCACACCGTAAGGATCGATCGGCGAGGGTTTCCCTTCGCGGACAGCGTCAATAAACGCTGTATCTTCCTCATGGAACACACTTACCGATTCAAACTCCGTGAACTCTTGGTCAAAAATTTCACCGTCTTTGTCGCCGTAGACGCGGACGCCTTCTTGTGGTCCACGGACTTCGCCGATGCCGAGACGGAGTCCCGCTTTCTTACCGAGGAAAATCGTCCCACCGAGTGAATCCATATTCATGCACCAGCAGGTTTTGAATACCATGCGTGCACCGTTCTCAAAGACTACCCAACCGACACCGAAATCTTCAACCTCGGTCTCTTTAAGTGCAGGATTCCATGTATTGTGGAGGCTCAGGTAGTTAGAAGTAATACCAGAGACAGCGACAGGCTTGGGATGCCCCATCAGATAGAGGGCGGTGTCTAAAGCGTAAACGCCGATGTCCGCGGAGGCTCCTAAACCGGCTGTCGCTTTTCGGATGAAACTACCACCTGGATTCCCGCGTCGCCGGTCTGCAACCGTTTCGACATAGTAGATATCGCCAAGTGTGCCAGCGTCAACAATCTCTTTCGCTTTAACAACTTGTGGTGAATACCGGAGTTTCAAGCCGATCATGAGGATTTTATCGTTTTCTTTTGCAGCACGCCACATTGAAGCGGCAGCGTCCAAGGTCGCCTCCATCGGTTTCTCGCAAAAAACGTGTTTACCTGCGTTCAGGGAAGCGACGGTCGGTGCTGCATGCACACCTGTCGGGGTACAGACGTACACCGCCTCAATCTCGTCCATTTTAAGCATTTCGTTGTAGTCAGTGAACGTCCGCTTGATGCCCCATTGCTCTTTCGCACGTTCAAGGTTTGCAGGGACGAGGTCGGCAGCAGCAATGATTTCGGCACCTTCGATGTCAGCCAGTGTTCGACAGTGTGCCCCGGAGATACCACCCGCCCCAATCAAGCCTAATTTAACTGTTCTCATTTTTATCTCCTCATAAGGTATTATATCTCCTTGATTCTAACGCATTTCTCCTTTGGAAGTCAAGAGAAATTTCGGAAGCGAAGTTGATATTGACACGATTCCAAGCCTATGTTATATTTCAAACAGACTATTAAAATCTGAGGAGACTATTGTGAAAGCGGCACAATTTTATGGCGGAAAAGACATAAGGGTCGAAACGGTGCCTGATCCAACGCCCGAAGAAGGACAGGTACTCGTCCAAGTAGAGGCTACAGGGATCTGTGGCAGTGATCTGCACGGGTACCATCATCAACCAGAGAAGCCTCTATCTCCACGTATTGGTGGACACGAATTAACAGGAGAGATTATCGACTCAGGCAGCGGCGTTACAGGGTATAAAAAGGGAATGCGTGTGGCGGTTGAACCGATTAGTCCCTGTAATAATTGCCCGGAGTGTTTCAACGGTTATTACAATATCTGTGGAAACCTGCGTCACGGCGGTGGTGGTTTTGCAGAGTTTATGGTCACCCGCACACCAAACGTGTACGCTTTGCCGGACAGTGTTTCGGCTGAAGGTGGCGCATTGGCAGAGGTCTATGCCGTGGCAGTCCATGCCGTCAACAGAGCGATGGTATCCCCTGGAGACCGCGTCGCTATTATTGGAAGTGGCCCCGTCGGATTGACGATTGCTCAAGTCGCAGATATTGCAGGGGCAACCTCTATCGCCATGCTCGGAAAGCCGGACGGACCGATACAGATCGCCCACGAAGCGGTCGGAGCCGTGCCTATTAACGTGGATAAGACAGACGCTGTTGAGGCTATTAAAGAGTGGAGCGACGGCAGGGGGGCGGATGTTGTCTTTGAAGCGGTCGGTGGCACTGCGAATACGCTGGAGCAGGCAACAGAGATCGCAGCGAAACGAGGACGCGTTTGTATGGTTGGTGGGCATCGTACACCCCTCACCTTTTCAGAAAGGTTCGCACGGAGTCGAGAACTTACGGTCATCTGGTCGTTCTGTTACGGGAGACGTGGTGGGAAAACAGAGTTCCAAGTCGCTATCGATTTGCTTGCTGCAGGTAAACTTGACCCGAATCCATTGATTACGCATAGGTTCGACTTGGACGGTATTAACGAGGCATTTGCTGTTGCTGCAGGACGTGATGAGCATGGATCCGTCAAAGTGCTCGTGATGCCGAACGATTAGTTATCAGTTAGAGAGGGTTAAAGATAGAAATGGAAACACTTAAATTGCTCGTATTTGTCGGTACAGAAGGTATTTATCACGATCATGCAGGAAACGGACAATTCTTGACATCAATGCTCAACGATACTGACGAAATTGCAGCTGATTTCTCGCAAGACTACGATGTGCTTGCTGATGGGCTTAGCGGATACGATACTGTCCTGTTCTATACGGATGTCGGTGAACTCTCGGCGGCACAAGAAACGGGGCTCCTCAACTATATCCGAGCGGGTGGTGGATTTTTTGGACTGCACACCGCAGCTGCTTCATTTAGGGAATCTGAAGGGTATCACGGTATGCTCAACGGGTTTTTCGATGGACACAGCCCGTATATGGACTTCACCGTGAATGTGAGTGACAGTGGACATCCGATTACTGAAGGGTTAGCCGATTTTGGGGTGACGGATGAACTCTACTATCTCAAACACAATCCTGATACATCACACCACCTGATGCATGCTTATGACGAGACGAAAGATGAAACACATGTTATGGCGTTCCACCATATGTATGGCGAGGGCAGGGTTTTTTACTTCGCACTCGGACACGATATGGCAGTGCTTGAAAATCCGAGTTTCCAGACGGTTATCCGACGCGGGGCGTTATGGGCGGGTAATCAACTTTGAAAAACAGTGTTAGATAGGTGCTGAGATTCGTTCTTGGTTTTCATGTTCAATGCTGGCGAGGTTAGATGAAGTTTCAGAATTTAATTCGGTAATGCATCAACAGTCTCTTGGTAGGAGCGAGCTGTGCTCGCGATCTGTAACAATTACCGAAATATTTATTTAATCTTCATGAAACCTCGCCAGCGATAAGTTGAGCGCACTGTGGCACTATACCATTTCACGTGCAGGGTAGTGTTTGTCACCCGGTGATATATCTGTCGGATCGTTCGACACAGCCGTTTCTGGTGGTACCATAATTTGGTTCTCGCTCACTGGATCGTCTGTTTCGGAACGCCACTGTTCCAAACGGTCTTGCATCTCTGCCAGAATGTCCGCATAAGCCGGATTTCCAGCGAGGTTCTGTGCCTCCGATGGATCGAACACGACATCATACAACCGTTCCTCTTCAACCGGATCGTCCCCCCAACCGTGTTCCATCATAAAGGTTTTACTGATGCTGTCGTCGCAATTCGGCAGTGCCCACTTCTCAGCGTTGTCATAGCGTCTAATGTATTTCCAACGCTTGGTTCGGACAGCGCGTTGCGGTTCATAACAGCAGTGATAGTTAACTTCAGCAAAGATAGTGTCGCGAGTATCTTCCGCCTCACCACGCACTAACGGGAGAACGGAGTTACCCTGGAGCCACGCGGGTGCTTCAATCTCTGCCAATTCACAGATCGTTGGGAAGAGGTCGATCTGACTGACCAACCCGTCCACGACTTGCCCTCCATCAAAACCGCCGGGACCCCGAACAATTAACATGATACCGATGCCGTGGTCACTGAGGTGACATTTCATGCGTGGGAATGCAAGCCCGTGGTCGGTCGTACATATCACAAGCGTATTCTCAGCAAGCCCGTTTTCTTCCAGCGCGTTGAAGACGACACCCATTTTCCTATCAAGGGTTCGTGCTGCGTCTATGTATTCCGCCATATCTTGTCGTGTTACAGGTGTGTCAGGGAAGGGTGCTGGAGGTTTCACATAGCGCGGGTCTGTCTTCGGTTCTCCGTCCGGTGGTGGATCAAATCCTTTCGCTCGGCGATGCGTTTCACCAAACCCAACATCCAAAAAGAACGGCGCATCGTGTTTCTCCTCGATGAAGGCACGGGCGCGTTCTTCTGCGCCTGCTCGTACACTTCCTTCAGATAAAAGTCTCTGGTATCCTGTTTCTTTGAGGTCTCGGACAACGTGCTGGAATCCTGCCAAGGCGGTGGTGTAGCCTGCTTGGTTTAAGGTGTAGGTTACGAGGCGCTCTGGTACTGGAAGACTCCACCCCCGGTTTGCCAATCCACCCATACCGCAGCTATGTGCCCATTGTCCGGTGAGCAGTGCGGCGCGGGAAGGTGAACAGGTAGGATTCGCACAAAAGGCGTTCCGAAACACCACGCCTTCCTCCGCAAGTTTCTGAATATTTGGTGTTGGGATTGCATGCCCGTAAGGCTGCACATATCGTCCTGTATCGTGCGAATGAATATAGACTATATTTGGTTTGTTCATGTAATAACCCTTAATATAAAATAACCCAAGTTGCTACTAACAAGTTTCGCACATTTCAGAAAGCGTTTTTGTCTCTTTCCTCACCCCGTAGGGGTGATATATTTATAGAAACGGTGTATTTAAGCGACCGCACTCCGTAGGAGTGCTATTGCTTCGCAGTGAGAATAAATAGGTGGCAACTTGCGTTATAAAATAGGCGCGCTTCATAAGCGCGTCAATTCTGAAAATACTTCTTTACTAACAGTGTGCTGCTTGCCTCGCTTTGTAGATCTCCGTCAACACGTTCATTGCGTGCAATGATTCTTCTTTGTTGTACTGTGGACATTGCCGCAGACCTGCAGCGAGACATCGGTGGATGGCTTCGGCTTGGTAGAGAAAGCCGTGCTGATTCGGAGAGGATCTCGCCATCGCGACAGATCCGGGTAACGGATACTCAAAGTAGTGCAGCGGCGCGGGGGCGTTTCGGGTCCTGTACTGCGAAGGCACGCCGTTTGGCGGTGGGATTCGGATAGAGATACGCGTCGGACAGTGTGCGGGTCGTTCAAGTGTGATGCGTCCCTCTGTCCCAACGAGTTCTGTCACTTCGGGTAGCTCGGAGTTGCGCGGCGGGAATGTTAGGATGGCATACTTGTCGTCCCCATAATCCACCATTGCGCCACCGACTCTATCCCCCAAAGCAATGACCGCTCTTGGCACTGCCGACGCACCGAACGCGAGCGGTGCTGCTTGGATGGTGTAGATCGGGTCGAAGAAGTCGGACTGTGTCAGTACCACTTCGCCGATAGTACCTGTTTCAATTGCGGCGCGGGCATGCTCTACCGCTGGGAAAAAACGGGTCCACATACCGTCTTGCATCATCACGTCTTTCTCTTCAGCGGCTGCATACATCTCTTGGGCATCGGAAAGGTTCTCAGTAAGTGGTTTCTCGCAGAGTACGTGCTTGCCCGCCTCAAGAGCAAGAAGGGTGTGTTCTTTGTGCAACCGGTTGATTGTGCCGATGTATACGATATCCACATCATCGGCTGCAACCATTTCCTTGTAGTCGCCGTAGGCCGTGGCAACCTCGTATTTTCTCGCAAATTCTTTTGCTCGGTTGATTTCGCGTGCCGCTACAGCGGTTACGGTTGCGCCTTCGCAGGCGTGTAAAGCCCACACCCATTGCGCTGAAATTTTACCCGCACCGAGGATACCCCAACGCAACGGAAAAGCGACATCTGCCGCGCTTGTTATGCCACGACGAACGTCCAGTGGCGTTGAGAGAGGCATGTTGTTTGCCATCGAATTCATAGCGATTCCTTTTTTTACGACCATGCATTAAGGACGACTTTCCCGCAGTTATGTGTACACTGCAACGCCCATGCCTCTTGAATCTGGCGCATAGGGAAGGTATGCGTGATGAATGTATCCAGCTGTTCCTTCACTTGTGTAATCATCTGCATCATAGCAGGTGTCTCTATGAGATTGTAATGCCGCGTGCCGTGTAAGGTCAAGCCTTTATTGATAATATTACTCCCTTGAATTTCCACTTCGCCAATTCCACCGATCAATGCGATGTGTCCTTTCGGACGTGCTGCCTCAATCAATAATCGGACTGCTGCGGAAGCCGCTGAGCACTCCACGCCTTTGTCGATGCCTCTACCATCAGTCAAATCCTGAATCTGATCGATGACATCCTCGTCTTGTGGGTTGACGACTTCCGCTGCACCAAGTTTTTTCGCGAGGGCTGCGCGATACGGGTGGCTTTCAACAGCGATAACGTGCGCACCTCTATACACAGCATTAATCACACCGCCAAGCCCAATAGGTCCCATTCCCGTGATTAGGACGGTATCAAACGCGTTGACGTTCATCAACCGCATAGCATTAGATGTCGATCCCAGCCCACAACATGCCATTGCAGCATGATGATAGGACACTTCCTCCGGAATTGGCACGAGCAGCCAGTCCTGTTTGAGGATGTACTGCGCAAAAGTCGCCGTCACACCCGTCTGTTCGGTAATTTGTAGAATCTTATTGTCGTCTGGACAGTGGGCATATTCGCCTGCTAAGCAGATGTAACACTTTCCACAGGGGAAGTGTGGCATCACGACAACGCGGTCGCCTACCTTAACAGTGCCCGCTTGTGCGATTTCTACTACTTCGCCCGCGGCTTCATGGCCGAAACTGTCATTCTCACCTTCATTTTTGAAGCCTTTATATTCCGTACACATAGGTGCTGAATGAATTTTGACGACGACGAACTCACCCTTGGCAACTGGGTCTGGTTTGTCAATTAAGCCCGCGCTTTCGGGTCCGAATTTTGCAACGACTTTCATAAGGAGCTCCGCTTTTTGAATGATATATGGTAAAATCTAAAATATGTGGACAGTTGTAAAAGGTTTATGGTGTTCCGTGTTTATGGAAACCGTTAGCGACAGCTAACACCACCAAGGCAATCATCGCCAGTCCGAAAAGCCCAATAGCAACGTAAAGATCGAGATTCCCTTGGAAGGCGAAGCTTTTTTCCAAACGTTCGTTTCCTGATTGCCGAAACTTTTTTGTTAGTATCTGCTTTTCGTGAGTTGTCAGCTGCTGCTCGCCCGGAGATGCGAGTGCTGCCCGTTGGTCGAGAAACCGTTGAATCCGCCATGATTGCCACTTCCGCAACAAGAATCGGCACAGGATGACAGTGCCAGTGGTTGCGAATAGAACCGTTGCTCCGAGACACCAATCTGTCAAAGGTAGGTGCCAAGGTAAGTGTTTACCTTCCATCGTTTTTTCCTTTAAGAAACTAAGGTTTCTACGTATGGTAAATAATCTGTTTACAAAGAACTGAGTTGTTGTGAAATTATAGCAAATTTTGATGCGTAGATTCAAATTAAACTGATATTTCTCAAAACATTGTTTGATTCAATAGTTATAGGTATTCTTGTGGGTT